>NZ_JBFNXW010000003.1:0-300000 GCF_040811775.1 Balneola sp. MJW-20 | reverse complement strand
AGTAGTTTCGCTAAATATCTTAGAATCAGCATGTAATGCTACTATAATTTGGTTTTTGTTAAGTGTACCATTATTTGGAACAAATTCCATCCATAGTGATATCATTAGACAGAAACTCTTCAGATATAAAATTGATTATATTATTCACCTATATCAACTGTAGTCTTATCTCATCTTCCATGATTTTTCGAAAAACATTGTTCACAATCTTCCTGATCCCCCTATTCCTGCTTGGTTGTGAACCTTCAGAACTTGATGTTAATATAGTTGAAGGCGATCCGGATCAGGTTGATCCTGCTGTTGACTGTACCATGAACGATATTCAGTACCCCTGTCAGAATGTAGAATTACTCAGTATTTTAAGCCCACAGGAGCTGAGAGGAACCTTTCTAAACGATATCTGGGGCTGGACTGATCCTTTGAATGGCAAAGAATATGCATTAGTGGGATTAACAGATGGAATTACATTTGTTGATATTTCTGACCCGGAAACCCCTGTCGTCATTGGCAAACTGAGAGAATCAAATATTCGGTCCAAGTTTAAAGCAATGCCGGTTTCCGATTATCCGGCCTGTAATCTGGGCATAGGTACAACAGAGTATGCTAAATCGATCACTCAGGGTTCCACCTGGCGTGATCATAAGGTTTATCAGGATCATCTTTTTATCGTAAGTGACGCGCAACCACACGGAATGCAGGTTTTTGACCTCAGCAGACTGCGACAATACAATGGCGCTTTCCTGAACTTTACAGAAGATGTTCTCTACGACCGCTTCAGTAATGCACATAATATCATTATCAATGAACAAAGCGGATATGCTTATGCAGCCGGCGTAACTCAGGCTGATATATGCGGAAGCAGAGACCTGAGTGGTCTACATATCATAGACATACGAGACCCTAAAAGCCCCGTTTATGCCGGATGTTATGCTGATGCGGCCACTGATGCGCAATCCTCCCCGAATATTGCCCCCGGTTATATCCACGATGCACAATGCATCCTATATGATGGCCCGGATCCGGATCATCAGGGAAAAGAGATCTGCTTTAACTCTGCTGAAGGCAATATTGTAATCGCAGATGTCACCGATAAATCTGATGCAAAAACGATCTCTTTCAATACCACGGTCGATATGCAATACTCCCATCAGGGCTGGGTCACCGAAGACCGGCGGTACTTTTTAATGAATGATGAGGTGGATGAACTTAATCTTGGACGCAGAACCAGAACCTATGTCTGGGATGTTTCGGATCTGGACAATCCTGTATTTGCAGGATATTACCAGCAGCCAACCAACTCGATCGATCATAATCTCTACATCCGAGGAGATTTTGTCTACCAGACAAATTACACGTCCGGGCTTCAGATATACGAACTCAGAGACCTGGCCAATGCTGATATGCAAAGGGTGGCTTTTTTCGATACTAAACCTAATTCGAATGAACAGGATTTTGACGGCACCTGGAGTAATTACCCCTTTTTCGACAGTGGCGTGGTCATCCTTAGTGATATCTCAGGTGGTCTTTTTGTGGTCAGGCCGCAGCTAAATAATTAGGTCCATTTCATTTGTAAGCTTTTTTCGTTGATAAAAGAATCTTCTAACCCCCTTTTCTAATCCTTTTATAACTTCTTAAAAAGCGCTTACATGGGCCTACACCTGCTCAATGACCTCTTTTGCAAAGATCCGGATCAGGGATGATTCTTTGAGATGAGCCTATAATTGCGTACCTTTTGACCGATTTTAACATGGCCGGACCGGCCTTTTTTTTTAATGATAAAGCTCATTTGTTCACCAAATAATATTTATGGATTTATTTGATAAGCTTGAAGGCAGACCAAGTCCATTAGGACCATTTACCTCTGAAGGATACGGATACTATACCTTTCCTAAACTGGAAGGACCATTGGGTCCCGAAATGAAGTTCAATGGAAAAGATGTCGTTGTCTGGAGTATTAACGATTATCTCGGTGTGGGAAGTAATCCTGAGATAAAAAAAGTAGACACCGCTGCAACTGACAAATACAGTTTAAGTGCCCCGATGGGTGCGCGTCTAATGACCGGTAATTCTACCGAACATGAACTCCTGGAAGAGGAACTTGCAGAATTTGTGCACAAGCCCTCCGCCCTGCTCTTAAATTACGGTTATCAGGGTATCATGAGTGTGATACATGCACTGGTAGATCGTAACGATTTTCTCATTTATGATGAGCTTAGTCATGCCTGTATTGTAGACGGAAAGCAGCTTTCGATGGCTGATAAATCCGTTTTCAAGCATAATGATATTGAAAGTTTCAAAAAGCAGTTATTCAGAGCTGCCAGCAAGAAAAAAGACAATTCTTCAATCCTCGTAGTAACAGAGGGTGTTTTCGGAATGACCGGTGACCTGGGTATTCTGAAGGAGATCATTGAACTCAAAAAGGAAGTTCCATTCCGTTTACTGGTTGATGATGCTCACGGTTTCGGTACCCTGGCTGATGACGGTTCCGGCGCCGGAACACACCTGGGAGTGCAGGATGGAGTTGACATTTACTTCGGTACTTTCGCCAAAGCTGTTGCGCTCATCGGAGCTTTTGTTGCTTCCGAGCCAAGAGTGATCGAATTCCTGAAAGCGAATGCAAGAAGCCAGATCTTTGCTAAATCTCTTCCGCTGCCTATGGTAGTAACTGCTCGCGAACGTCTTAAGATGATCCGTAAGCATCCTGAGTGGAGAGAGAAGTTATGGGAAAACACTCTCAAACTAAGAGAAGGTCTAAAAGATATCGGATATACGGTACTACCATCTGAAAGTCCGGTAACCCCGGTCCTGACCCAGGGTTCAACCAAATTATGCCAGGACATCATGCGAAAACTACGCGAAGATCATGGCGTATTTGTAAGTGGAGTAGCTTATCCTGTAGTACCAAGAGGAACGGTATTGATCAGGCTTATTCCTACCGCTGCACACAATGACGAACATATTGAAAAGACCCTGGATGCTTTTGCTTCTATCAAGGACTTTGTCATGTCGGCTGCAGCAAAATTATCAGCCTAGCTGATAAACTTTTAAGAAATCTTGAGGCCTCTTCGGGAAACTGAAGAGGCCTTTTTTTTAAAAAAACCGATCTTTAGAGGGTTTTTTTGATAAAAATTGTGTTAATTCCTTATTGGGGTACAACGGGAAACAAATCAATTACATAGGTATGGGGTCAACAACAGAACTATTCACCGAGAAATCGGAAGCTTACGCTAAATACAGATCAGGCTATCCACAAGAACTGATCAATGAGATCGTAAATCCATTCGTTGGATCAAAAACAATAAAAGCAGCTGATATCGGTGCAGGAACAGGAATCTCTTCAAGATTACTGGCAGATGCAGGGTGCACGGTTACTGCCGTGGAACCAAATCAGGCAATGGCCGAAGCAGCAGCTGATCATCAGGGCGTGGAATTTAAAATACAGCCTGCTGAAACAACCGGTCTGCCGGATTCAAGTATGGATATTGTAAGTTCATTCCAGGCATTTCACTGGTTTAATTTTGCAAAAAGCTTAGCTGAATTTAACCGGGTCCTCAAAAAAGACGGGAAGCTCGCTTTGGTATGGAGTTACTGGAATGAGGAAGATCCATTTACAAAAAAGTATATTGATCTTATTTCCAATGCCACCAACAAGAACCCGGATAGCGTTTCTCCTTATGATGGGTTCCCTTCCGGTTTTATTAAAAAATGGCGTATCCGGTTCCTTTGGAAGTTCAAAACGCTTCCTTATTTCAAAGAGGTTCGCAGACATCGGTACATTTATACTGAGGAAATGAATGAGGAATCCATGATCGGGTTAGCTTTATCACAAAGTTATCTCGTTCATGAAGGAAAACTATGGGATGAACTCTGTGATAAAATTCGCGATCTGGCGGCTGAAGGTGCTGCTGACGGGGAGCCGGCACGGTTCAGCTACAAAGTAAATGCATTTACCGCTAAACCGGTTAAATAAACCTTTAGCTAATTAGCTTATTACTCTGGTAACCTCCTCAAACAGACCCGGCCTTATTCTATTCTGGCCGGGATCTAAATTATCAGACTACCTGATCAACGTTGGATGATGACTCCCTGGAGGTCCTTATCCATTTATCCTCTTTGGCCTTGAATATAGCTTTTGCATAAAGCAAAAACTTCCAGATGGCGTATTTAGGAACATGAGCTAGAGCAACATACAGGTTTCTATCTACCTTTGCAGCTTTGAAACCAATGAACAGATGAGCTAAGGCGATCAGGAAAATACTAAACCAGGCCAGAGCAAAAGGCCAGAAAGCAGTTAAACCGACTACTGCTAATAGTGTGTTTATTCCCATAAACACACAGATCACCAGCAAAAGATTTACCATAGGCGGCATGATCAGGTCAATAAATGTGTCCAGATAAGACAACGATCTCTTACTGAAAAATGCTTTGATCAGAGGAAAGCTATACCTCCTCATAATTGGATACCTTCCTATTTCCCAGCGAGCCCGCTGAGATTCTGCATTTTTAGCCTTTTCCGGCATCTTCGCAGTAACGGTTGCTTCCGGAGCAAACTTAATATGATGCCCTTTCAGCATTAATAAAATTCCGTACTCGATGTCTTCGGTCAAAGAATAAGCTTCCCAGGGAGTTTCCTTTAGAACATTCACATCAAAGCACATGCCATTCCCGCGTAATCCCATCGACAAACCCAGGAAACTTCTTCCAAGTGGCCTTACTATATTATACAGCGTGAAGCCTATTCGTGTCATTTCACTACTCCAGACATTGGGTTGAGGCTGAACCACATCACTACTCTGAATTACCTTTGCCCCCTGCTCCATATAGTAATTCATGACTTTCAGAAAATTGCCTGAAATTTGAGTATCTGCATCAATCACAACAATCGCATCAAACTTTTTCATCTCAATTACCTTGCTGAAAGCCCACCTTAGTGCATATCCTTTACCATGATCGGTTTCATGGTTCCTTTCCAGTACCGTTGCCCCTATTTTCTCGGCGATCTCAGCGGTATGATCTTCACAGTTATCTGCCACCACAAAGATCTCATAGGAATTCTTTGGATAGATCATAGAAAAAGCACTATAAAGAGTCTGTGAAATCATTATCTCTTCATTATGCGCCGGTATTACAACTGCAAACTTTCTCTGGCTATCCGCCTCAAAATCTTTTCTCTTTTTTGCCATAAGGGCAAACACACTCAGAAAAAATACGTAGAGGATAAATATCCCCGTTAAACTGAGCAGCACTAATTGTATGATCTCTATTATTATCATTTTGTTTATTGATTTATAGCGAAACCTAGATCTGAAAAATACCCTATCGTATAACTGAACGAAGCTGTATAGTTTATTGCAGGCTCATTCACCATATAATTCCTGAATGAATCCTCATAGCTTTTAGCCGCATATGGTGAAAGCATTTCCCCGTTTAACCTGGAGAAATAGTTAGCCCCTCCCACCAACATGCCCGGCACCGGAATGCCGTTTCCCTGTAACTTTGATAATTGATGATACGGATCCTGTACTGATCTGAATCCCAGGCCTGTTACAAATGAAAGCCCGAGTGGATTTCTTCCAAGAGCATAATGCAGTTGATTTAACGCTGCTTCCCGGTACTTATCCTCGATCGTGAGTTTATAGATTTGAATAAGGTCAAATGAATAACCCATTGCCACACTGTTTGAACCCCAGTAGAATTCATTTTCCTTCAGCGAATAAGCATATCCGCTTTCATTCATTTTCTTAAGTATTGAATTACCATAAGAAAGCATTCTGTTCTGCAGATCATTATATATATCCGGATCCACACCATCTGTCTTCGGGCTCAGATTCAGGTAGGAATAGTAGGCGAGGTTTATAAGATTTAGCCAGCTCAAAACACTAAATGAGCTGCCGTAATTATTATTAAAATAGTTCAGGTACTGTATTTCTCCGGTAACCTTAAACAATTCAACCGAAGCCCAAAGACGTTCGTCAGTATCAACTTTATCACCATATTCCCCCCCTGTTACTCCTTCAGGGTTTATAAAACCACCAGCTGCAGATAATTCTTCATTTTCTTCCAAATACTCCCATGCTCGTATAGCACGGTTTTTTAAATTTTCCGAGTATGCCCTATCATATTTTTCATATACGGATGAGGCCATAGCAAATACTGCAGCAGCCCCCGCTGTTCCGGTACTGCTTATGCGAAATATATACTGCTGATCTGTCTCATCCTGGGGAAGGTTTTCTCCGGTCCACTCTTTGATGGAAACCTTATGATTCAGTCCGCCGGATTCATCCTGCATTTTAATCAGCCAATCCAGCCCCCACTTTATCTCATCCAGGATATCCGGAATATGATTTCCGGATTCCGGCAGGTTCAGTTGCCCGTCAATATATTTAGCCGGATTATCCAGATATTGCATCAATAAGTAGGCTATAGCAATATTATGGGTAACTGTAAATTTGTTATAGTCGCCGGCATCATGCCATCCACCCTGGACTTTTCTTTCTTTACTTTCATCTGCATATACATATGCAGGTTTAAGGTGACAAAAAGGTCTCTCCCAGTCTCCTTCGGTAATTGAAATACCACATCTGTGTAGATAAAAACTTCTCAATACCATAATAGCACCATTACTGTAGGGATCTTCAGATATCTCAAAAACACCTGATACTTTTGGTAACCCATTGATTTTGAGCCTATATGCTCCCTCATTCATAAGCTCACTGAAATCAACCTTCTGCATGTAATCACCTGAGAGGTCATCAAAAACCGGATCGGAAGTTACTTCAGCGTCAAGAACAACCCTTTCTGTTTTAGCATCGATAACCTGAAAACTATCTGCAAATACTCCGGTAATAAATCCGGCCTTTTCATCCTTTATATCATAGCCTACATTATTGATCTTTATATTATCAATAGGTGCAGCTTTCTTACAACCGGAGACGATCAGCCCGGAAAGAATGGGTAGCAAAATCACTACCGTGAGATATAATCGATGATTCGAGATCAAGTTTTGTGTGACTTATGTATTTATCAGGTTTTTAATCATCTTTTTAACCTTGGATCCACCCAGTTCCAGGTATTCGTATGGGGTCAGAATTCTCAATGCAAAACCAAGAGCCCCCATACCATTCTTAATCGTTACTCTGTGAATACAAAACAGAGAATCGCCAAACTGAAGCGGACCGTTATATACACTACAGCCAAAAGTGAACCCTGATTTTTTTACTACTGACTGAACCTCTTCGTTATCCAGACCATACGGGTAACAAAAGGTGTGAATGTCTGTTTCAAGTAATTCTTCCAGGCTATCCTTGCATTCAAATATCTCTGCTTCCAGTTCTGCCGGTGTAATCTTGGTAAGTGGTTTGTGACTATATGAATGTGCACCTATTTCAACCCCATCATCGAAGATACTGATCAGCTCTTCATCGGTCATAAGTGGGGCCCTCTCGATTATATTTTCATCATCCCAAATATTCTCGCGTATTTTCCGGTCTCCAATTGCAAATACAACTGCCCTCATTCCGTATTGCATCAGAAGAGGATGTGCAAGATCATAGTAATCTTTATAACCGTCATCAAAAGTAATAATGACCGGTTTTCTGGGAAGCTCAAGATCTTTTGTTAAGAAAAATCTCAGGTCGGTAAATGTTATTGGAGTGAATCCAAATAGTTCTAGTACTTTCAGATGCTCCTCAAAGTGATTTACATGGACTCCTGTCCAGTGCTTATTATCGTATTCATTCTCACTGAGAATGCGATGATACATCAGCACTTTTATGTCCTGTAATCTTTTATCAACCTTCCCGGCATTCAGATATTCACTTATACTATCTGCCTGAAGTGTTAGTTTTTCTTCAAAATTAGCCATGTACACTTTTTTACTTTAAGCCTCCAAAACAAGAGGTACAATTAATGTGCCAAAGTCGGCATTATCAGAAATTGCTCACTGGCATCCTCTAGCCGTAACCCCGTCCTAATCACTCTAAAAACCCGTTTTCACGTTGGGTATTTATGTAACAACTTTAGTGGAATGCTGTTACTATTTTTCACTTAACCGCTATTTAAACCATCGCATCAACAAAGATGAATTTTCAGCCCTTCAATCTTCTCATTGTCATAAACTGCAGGTTCTTCAATACCGGAAGCATATCTTCTTTCAAGTGACCCTGAATCACATAATTTCCTTTGTATTCTCGCACCCATTCCCGAAATGTTAAGAGGCCTTTTTTGCGGTATTGAAAGAAGGATTTTAGATCTTTTCCAAAATCAAAGAGTTTAACACCATCTTCATAAGTATCGGGAGTTTCAGGAAACTTATATCTGGTTTCTTTTCCAGTGAGGTCCATGTAGTACATAGCACCCAGGTTCAAACCGGCTGCTACACCCAGGTAATTCCAGAAGCTGTTCCTCAGGTGGATCTCCATAATATTTATCTCGCCTGTGTCAGCATTCTTCTTGAACTGAACATTTACCAGTCCCCTTAGCTTAAGTTTGCGAACAATATCGATGGTAGTATTTACAATTTCTTTGTCTTTCACCGTTACAACATAACAGCCTGTGCCCGCTCCTATAGGGTAAATCCTTCGTTTCTGAGCCAGATAAATTCCTTTCAGTTCTGAATCTTCATTCACATACATATTCAATGAATACAGATTGGCGTCTTCCCCGGGAACATACTCCTGTATGATCACTCTGGGCTGAAAAGTGCTTAGGAACTCATATAGCTCAACCATTTCTTCATAGGTATTGCACTTAATCGCTTTTTTGTAGCTCTGATATCTGCTTATAAATTCTTCCCTCCACCAGTCTTGTTTGAATGCAGGTTTGAGAATGCAAGGGAAAGGCACCTCTCCTTTGATCTTCTCAAAATCTTCCTTATCGGTACAGTAAAATGAAATCGGAGCAGGCAGGTCTTTTTCTCTGGATAGGTCACAGAATTTTCTCTTGTCCAGCAAACTCCTGACCATTTCTTTAGATGGAAATAAAAAGTGAAAATAGGGTTCGAGTCGTTCCCTGTGTTCAGAAAATAACAAAATAGCCCGGTCATCATCACTTAGATAGACCGGCTTTTGAGGCTGTTTTTTTCCGTATTCGATAAGCTCTTCTATATACTGCTCATCCTCATAGGTACTGAACATTACTCTTTCTTTCGTAAATTTTGAATAGAGTGCCGGATTATCTTCAAAATAACTTCCGCAATGCACGTTGATACCGGCTTTCCCCATTGCATGTATTACCCCGATTTCACTACAGGCAAGAACAGGGTTCATTGTATTTTCCGAATTAGATATGTCCTTTTTCATGGTATTCCTACTTGTTACTTCTTTATACTTTTCTTTACCTGTGCTATTCGTGTTCTGAGATAATTTGGGATCATGGGTAATAATCCATGATTTATCTTTTGGACCTTGAGCAACGTAATTTCCTTTTTAATCAAACCAAATAGTAAGCTAATACTTTCTAAACCTTTATTGAACAGATTCTGGCTCCATTTTGATGAATTGTTCATGGGAATGATGAGCTGCCAGTTTTTAAAAACTTCAGAGGTAAAATCAAATTTATATCCCTCATCTCCTCTGAGAAGCTCTACACTTTTAAAACCTTCTTCATGCCCTTCTTTTATCATCAATGTGAGTAAGCCGATACCTGGACGGTATTTAGCACTTGGAGAATGGACATCAAACCCGCTCATATAGTCATAATACCTGTCATTATCGATCATCGCCATACGGCTTGCGCAATACCCGCCCGAATCGGTAGCATACCTGAATGAAAGATTACCCTTCCTGAAGCTTTCAAAGACATACTCCTTCAAAAAGTGATCGAACCTTTGGTCTAGAAAGGATCCCGGATAACCCAAACTGTTCCACCTTTCCTGGTGCAGGTCCCTCATCTTCTCATATTCTCTGAGCAATTCTTTCTCATCGTTTATTTCGTGGACTTCATAACCTTCCTCTGCTCCGATAGCCTTTAAAGACTGTCTCAGTCTTCTTCTAGTATTGGAACTCACATCATATAGAAAGGTTTCTTCGAAGTCATCGGTCATAGCGATTGAAGGACAAATATCTATTTCTTCGACCATGAATTTTTTTTCTGCCTTCTTCATAGCAGGAATTAAATGATTCATGATGAAGCTTCGGTCATTAATGTGAGTAGCTCTGAAATGATCAAAATTTGTATACTCAGCCTGAGAAAAATAATCGATCAACGTGCTGCAAACTTGATCCTCAAATCCGGGTTTCACAATAAAATCCAGAAAATCACTTCTCCCGTAAGTATCTCTGTGCCCCAGGGATTCATTAACTGCTGTACCATCACCCATCAGGTTCAGCCTTCTTTGTATGGTTTTGCCAAAAATGACTGAGCGGCCTTCGTATAAAGGAATTATTGCAACCAGCTCTTCATCTTCCTTAACAAGGAGGATGTGAAGTCTTCTATTTTCATGCCTGCCAAAGTGCTTCCACCAGCATTGCATCCAGTCAAAAGATAAAAATACAGGTGTACCGGCTAACGAATGCAGAGTCTCCCACTCTTCAGCCATCCCGGCAAAGAGTTCTTCACTCTGGATTTTGACAATTTTAAATTGCTTTAATCCTTCCTTCGTAACCACGTCGGTCATTGTATTTACCATTTCACACCCCATTCCCCATTCATATTATGTACTATTCGAGAGCACTGACATATCAGGCCCTTACAACGTATATCAGACACTAAGTATAGTTTCTTTTGACGACCTGTCTTTATTTGCGCCAACATTAATTACAGCATTGAATGCCTCTTCCATTCTATGGCCAATCGATTCCCACTTATATCTTTTGTCTATCAGTTCATACCCGTTATCTGACAGCCTTTTAGCTTCTTTTCGGTCTTCCATCAACTCAATCACATAGTCTGCAAATAATTGAGGATCATCTGCTATTTTGAGATGCTCATCATGGATCACATCAATACCTTCACTTCCAATGGCTGTGCTTACAACAGGTTTTTTCATAGATAGTGCTTCTAAAACCTTCAGACGGGTTCCACCACCACTTCTAAGGGGTACAATGTACACACTTGATCTGTGTACATAAGGCCTTACATCATCTACGAAACCGGTTACTATGATATTTTTACTCGCTTTCTCTTTTATGCTGGCAGGTGGATTTTTCCCAACCACATACAGTTTCAGGTCAGGATATTTTTTCATGATCATTGGCATGATATCCTGAATGAAGTAAAGAATTCCATCGTAGTTAGGCACATAACCCATCATACCTGTAAATACCAGGCTGTGTGGTTCAATATCCGATGCTACCGGGCTAAAGAAATCCATATCCACGCCATTCGGTATCAAATGAATGGGCATATCAGGCAAATGACTATTAAAAATGTTCTTGTCCCTTTCACTGGTTGTAAAAAGTGCGTCCTGAATACCGGCGTGATAAATTTCCTGTTCTTTAAACTTTCTGTACTCTCTTTTATAAAATAATTTCTTCAATGGGTCCTTCTGGACCTGATACATACGATGCAGATTGTCATACTCAACATTATGTGCATCCATAATTTTTTTTGCATCCGAACGAATCTCAAACTGACATAACGCAGGAAACTCCGTTAACACGATATCAAAATCATTCTTATCCGTCAGTTCATTAAGAATCCTTTGTAAATTTTCAGATCTGGTTTTCCTGAACCAGTGAGAGCTGTCAGAAAACATTGATTTAAATTGTTCCAGCCTCTTGTTGTAATCTTTTCCGTTATTCTTCAGCAGATTTGAAACATCCAGACCCGGAAATGATTCATGCATTTTCTCAGTACCAAAACCTCCGTCAAATCCTGCAACTGTTAAGTCATGATTTTCGAAATTATGTTTCAGGAGGTGATAAATTCTTAAAGCTCCACCGAAGGTGGGAGGTGTCGGGTTGTACGGTATTAAATGCAGTATCTTCATAGTGTTGATTCCTTCTTTTTTCTCAGGTATCCTCTGAAAGAACTCAAAGTGATGTATCCCAGAATGAACTCCTGTTCTTTTTCATCAAGTGCTCCTAAATAAAGAGTACCCAGGGCATAAGAGATCAATGCAAGCACACCGGAAATGATCCAGTGTAATCCCAGATAGGATCCGATCCACATGACCAGCCCCATAAATGCAGCTGCAAATAGCACATAAGGAACAAATCGCAAGCTAATTGCTTTCTTATGATCAGCCGGAATGAGAGCATAAGCACATCCAAGAATGAATAATTCTGTTGCAAATGTTGCTGATGCTGCTCCCAAACCACCATTACCGTAACTGGCCTGGAAATAAGGAATTAACAGGTAGTTGAGTATGATATTTACAAAAATGGCGAAGAAACCTACAACAGACCACTTCTTTTGTTTGTCTGCCGCCAGAATGGTACTTCCAAAAATAAAATCCACATAAACCAGCGGAATGCTTATAGCAAATATCTGCAGTACAAGAATAGAAGGAGTATACTCTTCCAGTCCGAAAAACAGAGTTACAATATCAGAGCTGTATCCAAATATGCCTATAGCTACAGGCAGGGATAGAATTACCATGAATTTCAGACTCTTCTGAAAAGTAAGATACATCTGATTTTTTTCCTCGATCCATAGCCTGGCAAATATCGGAAAGACCACCGTAGTAAAAATGCTTGGTAAGGCCATCACAATATCGAAGAATTTATATGATGCACCGTACCACCCTACTACGGTATCATCCGTCATCAAGGATAGCATTACCGCATCTACTCTGTAATAGATTATGGAAAACAGAGACCACAGGAAATAAGGAACACTAACGGTAAGCATGCTCTTTGTAGATCTCCATTCAACTTTAGTAAAGCCTTCAACGATCCGCGATGAAAACTTCAGATGAACCAGTAAATTCACCAGTATACCTAAAGCCATGATGACGGCGACTGTTATCGGACCGTATCCTAGCAAAAGTGCACTTACAACTAACGTAGAAACAAATACCTTTTGAGCGATGCCCCCCAAAGACGGATATTCCATCTTTTCATGCCCCTGAAAACCGCTGGTCAGAACCATTCTGATACCGCTCCAGGATCGTGCAAAACACAGGATTACAATGATCAATCTTGTCACGGAATCATAACCTGCAAGGAATGAGAATGCTATAATTCCGATCATTGAAACCAGCCAGATCACTAAGCGGACTCCGGCAAAGTTTGAAAGAATATTCGCAGTTCTGGACTTGCTTCTTGATACCTCTTTTGGGATCAGGTAAGCTCCACCGAAATCGATGAGCACATCGATCATCATAGCAATAGACATCGCCAGGAATAACTTTCCGAAGTCATCACTTCCCAGAAGTCTGGGGAGAAACAATAACATCACGAAACTCGCTGCCCAGGTCACAGCCTGTGCAGCCAGCATTACTGAAGTATTCCTGGTGATGGATCTTTTAATATTTTCGCTGTCGTTTATGCTCACCCAAGCACCTTACTTTTTTTAGGAATGAGCTGTGCTAGTATGATCAAGGGTATAAAAATGGGGATCTCAATAAAGATCCTCTTCCATTTTGTGGAAGGGTCATTGAAGAATCTGTATACCCATTCTATTCCGGCTTTTCTCATCCACACAGGTGCCCGATTAAATTCTCCAGACAAAAAGTCGAAGAATCCACCGATGGCAAATCCTGCACTAACTTCTAGTTTATCACGATTATCCCATATCCAGCTTTCCTGTCTGGGAGATCCCAGTCCGACGAGAAGAATATCCGGCTTCAGTGAATTGATCTCATCAATGATCTCTTTCTCTTTCTGCTGGTCAAAATATCCGTGATGATATCCGGCCAGATCCAGTCCCGGATAATTAATTCTTACTTTCTCAACGGCTCGTTCCATTACATGCTTCTTAGCCCCTAACATGTAAACAGACCAGCCCTTTTCCTCAGATGCCTTAAGGATTTCTGGGGTGAGATCAGTACCATTCAGGTTTTCTTTAATGGGTTGCCCCAGGATTCTGCCCGCCCAGTCAAGACCGCTACCATCTGCTAAGGTTAATGCTGCATGATTCAGTTGTTCCATCATGCTATGGTCCTGCATCGATAAAAATATACTATGCACATTGACGAAGAAAACCGGATCCATTTGTCCGCTTCTTCTCTCAACAAGACCTTGTATATGCTGCATAGCCTGTTGCTTATCCAGCTCGTCCACTCTCACTCCCAAAAAGTAATTAGATCTAAGATCAGACATGATACCCCTCGTACTTTTGTACAGACCTTCCCGTTGACTTTCGGGTGGTCTTCTTTTTTGTATTAGCCAACTTTAACGCTTCCTCTTCGTCTCTTTCACCTATTCTTTTAAGAGCCGGCATCAATCCCATTAATACTCCCAAGTAAACCATATTCCGGTAAAAGGTTAACTGCAGATCAAAATATGAAACAACCATTTGATTGATCACTGCAATAACGACCATCGCGCAGATTGCTTTCATATAGGGATCTTTAATTGTTTTCAGGATCTGTGCACCCCTGAATGCAAACGAATTAAAGAACAGCCAAAACATAAAGAAGCCGAGCGACCCGGTCTTGATCAGGTACCACATTATCTCATTATGTGGTATATAATCCTTCAGCGGAAAAGGAATGTTAGCCAGCTTTAGAGGCATGTCATATTTATTACCGAATCCGATTCCAATGATCGGCTTTCTTTCAATTGTGACTGCCAGGTTATAATTCTCAAAGTCTCTGTAAAGGTTAGAATAGTAATCTTCGAAATTCTCTTCTTTAGTGGGTTTATCAATACCACCTTTGATCATGTTCACCGGGCCTGAAATCGAAGTATTCGGGAAATGCCAGAACACAAAGAAATACAGTACTACGAGCATCATGTATCGGGAATATTTCTTAACGAAGCTGATCTGATACTCTGTGGGCATCAGAATGAAAAATGCAGCGACCGAAACAAATAACCCTGCATAAGCTGCTCTTCTCATCCCCATATGAAATCCCAGATACAGAGGTATACATAGAAGCAGGAGCAATTTCTTTTCTTTACCCTTTACACCGAACGCAATTACTGCAAGTGTTAGAATGAAAATTGTGGAGATAAAAACCGGATCTTCATGACTACTAAGTGCCTGAAAGCCTTCTGTAGTAAATCCAAGCATGATATAGCGATGAAATGCCTGCATAGCTTTTAGTGTAATAGCCGCAATAGCTACCCAAACAATGGTCTTGATCTGCTTTTCGGTGGTAATAATCTGAGGCACAAGCATGTACACAATACACATATAAAACAAAGCCCTGACTTCCCAGAGAGCCACCATGAAGTCTCCTCTTTTGATCCCGTAGACAAAGGAAAAAATAAACGTACCCAAAAACAGCAGAAATGCCGGCCACACGGTAATACCATGAAGCTTCAAATCCCGCTTAATCGGTAGTGAAAAGAACCATACACCAATAATTAACAAAAGGTTAAGCTCCAGAGGGTTTAATACACCTGCAGATATATACGGGAGGTACTGAATCTCTTTAAGGTTATTAAAATACTCTACGGTGTACGTAAAAGGGTCGAAACCCGGTACCGGAAACTGGTCGAAGAATAGAACCGAGAATAGGAATATATACAGGCTATATTCGATCTTATAAATTGTGAGAACCACTACAAAATAGGGGATCAATACCAGGCCTGCGGCCAGAATATTTCCATTACTCAGAAAGAGCACAGCGACCGATAGCATCATTCCAATAATGGTCACCCACAAGGCAGGAGCTGCATTCTTATTCATGCCTAATGGCCGGAAGAGTAAGAACCTTAATGGTTTTTCTATGACTAACTCTCTAAACATATCAATAGAATCGGTCTGTTGTATCAGGCATCTCCATCAGGAACATATTCGTCACTATCCAGGCGGTAATTAATATGGAGATAAATACCAAAACGAAAACAGCTCCAATATTGATTTTTTTGAAGTACCGGGCCGAATAAAAGCAGCCAACATGAAACGCTATGATGCCAAGCAGAATCGTCATTTGACCACTTCCATACGATTGAAAATAAATCCTGCTATCTGACTTTCACTTACATGACGGAAGATCTCATTTACATCCGACTTTTTTGTTTTTGTAACATCCACTACGGTTAATAGTCCATCTACTTCGTTTGCAAATAATACCGGAAAGTCAGTAATCGGAAGTATCGGAGACATATCTACCACTACGAAATCAAATTGCTCTTCCAGTGTGTAAATGAGATTCCGTACCGCAGTGATATCCTTCAGCCCCAGAGAATAAATCTCAGTATCCCCAATGGGTAAAAGATAAAGCTGATCGAAAGATGAGTGAACAAGTCGTATCTCGTTGTTCTTAACAGCCTCAGTTAGACCTGGCTTAGGATCGATGTCGAATATCTTATGAACTGACGGGTTCCTGAAATTAAGGTCCACCAGCACTGTACTTTTCTTGTATCCAACTGCAAAAGACGTGGCGAGGTTTGCTGCTACGTGAGTTTTACCTTCCCCGCTTCTGGCACTGGTGACTCCCAGTGTCAGATTAAGTTTTTTATACTCTTGTGGGAGCTTGGAATAATTGAAGTTATTGTAATACTTCTGGTGAACTACCTTTTCGTCCACGTACTCCGACCTGTTCTGATCGATAACAACCGGCATATAGGTATGGTCCGGCTGCCAAAGAGCATTTTTAACAGTATCTAATTGTGTTTCTTTAACCTTTTCTGACATAATTGTTAGACTTCGCCGTCGGTTATGAATGCAATGATCGGTTTATCGAAACCAATAATATCCTCTTCGGTCCGAATAGTTGAATCAAGTACCTCTACTGCAACAATCGTTACAGAAGCGAGGAAAAAACCTACCAGCAGACTTCCGATTATGATCAGTGGTCTGTTTGGTGAAGTTGGTTTCTCAGGATAAAATGGTGGATCTATTACGATAAACTGATCCGCTGCTTTGCGGCCCAGATCCCTTGTCACTTTAGCCTGCTCCAGTTTGACCTTCATTTCATCATACAGTCTGCTGTAAATACTGTAGTCACTTTCAGCACCCTCATCGATCCTTGATGCAGCCGCTGATTCCTGAATGGAAGCAAGGACGATTTCCCTCTGATCTGTAAGGTCCTGTATCTTAATTTCCTTTACCGCAATTTCAGAAGATATTGCAGGAGGCATTCTAAGCACCAGGTCAGTGATCTGGGAAGAAAGGTTCTGCATACTTGGATGAGCTGCAGTATACATCTGCTTCATCTCATCATACTCCCGGAGCATTTCACTTAAATCTTCTGTATATGGCAGAGCAAGTAAACTCAGGTTATGCAGTTTTTCGATATCCATACTAGATGCTGACCCGCCACGCATATTATTAGAACTTACCTCTGCGAGGTTATCATTGATGCGATTTAACTCGACTAGTTCTTGCTGAAGTATCTGTAAATCCCGGTCCAGACCCTGCATTTGGATTCTAAGGGCTGTGTTGTCATTAGGAGTTTCCTCAAGCCTTCTCTTTTGCAGTTCAAGAATATTTTCTCTTCTCTGGGATACCGCTTCCTCTAACTCATTAAGTTTAGACATGAAAAACTCTACCGTTTGCTCGTTTCGGCGGTTTTCCATACTAAGTCTCTTATTGATGAAGTAATTCGCAAGAATTTCTACTCCCTGCTGTGCCCTCCTGGGCTCGGAGTCATAGTAAGTGATATCAAAAGAATCAGAAGCCCTGAAACTGGTCTGAATATTCTTCTGTATCCTTTCGATCAAAGCCTGCTTCTCGCGGGCGTTGGCAATATTCACATCCAGCTGAAGAGTGTCTATGAGCATCTCTATTGTGGTACGGCTATAAATAATCTCATTAAAAGATTTCAACCGGTCATCAGAAGCCAGATTCACTGCCATCTCGTATAAAATAAGCGGATTAAGAGTTTCCTCTTTTTGCACCAATATCGAGATAGAAGAATGATATTTAGGCGTGACCATATACGAAACCGTAATACCCAGCAACAACATCAGTATAGGTATGATAATGAGAATCCTTTTCCTTCTCTTTATGATCTCCCGCGCATCATGTACCGCTTTTTCGATCTGATTCATACAACCATTACTCCCGTTTATCTATCAATTATTTTGAACGTATAATTTTTCTTAGTTCTCTTACTACAATTGCTGTGCCGTTTTAGATAAGCAATTCACTTTTTTAATTTCAGACACTCTTCTTTATTTCGCTTTGTTATTAATAATCAAGCCGTAATGCCCTTCAAAGGCTTAATTCACCTAAGATTTTTCCCCAATAATTTTTATAAATAATTTGATCTGCCTTTTAATTCTGACTTCCCGGATCGAAAATAAATCCTAACTGATTAGTTCTTACACATACGCCCGGATACCTGTGAAATTAATTCACATACAACCAGCCGGGTGTTTCACCACCCTGCCTGCCCTGAATTTAAACTACCCTCCATTCACCTTGAAAAAGCCTTTTCCGTATTAATTATTCTAAAGTTCAATAATTGGCACATTTATTGAACTACGGGATTTAAACGATCACTAATTAATACGCACGGGGTAATCAAAATTGATTCGAATTAGTATAATAATACTTGGCTTAAGTCTCTTCTTTATGGGATGTAGCGCTACAAAAAGCGCTCAGCAAAATGATATTGAAAATCAGGCGGTCAGGGATATTGAAGGGCGTTCTGCATATAACCCTGATATCATTAATCCCGGTGATGAAATTGAAATCCTGGTCTGGCAACATGAAGACTTTAATACCCAGTCCTCAGTTACCAGCAAAGGTACTATTGCAATGCCTTTACTCGGAGAAATCACCGTTGCGGGCAAAACTAAGGAGCAAGTAGACCGTGATCTTAGAGAAAAACTATCTCAATATATTACCGGTGAGATCAGGCTAACTATTTCCCTGGTTAGTAAAAGAGAAAATATCATTACGGTATTCGGGGCGGTTTCCCGGTCCGATAATTTCCAGCTGGTTGATGAGATCTCCTTATTTGAACTGCTTTCGATGGCGGGTGGACCTGCTTCTGATGCTGATCTGAGACATGTGAAAATTTACAGACGTGATTACGCTCCTAACTACTCTGAGATCAACCTGAATGAATATTTAGAAAAAGGGCAACTGGACCCGAGCATTAAAGTTGGACCAGGAGACATCGTTTATATTCCTCGTGAGCAAAATTTTATCCGTGAATTTTCAGGGTTTCTGAGAGATGTCGTACTTGTATTCGGACTATTTAGCTTTGGTACAAACCGATGAGAAAATTTGAGTACATACGGCTTATTTTTGCTGCAGTATTTTTCGTGATGTTGATATTTAACCATTATCAGGCTGTTGCCCAGGTGCAACAATCCGGTTATGTTCCTTTCCGCTCAGTTGATGCGAGGTCCCTTGCTCTTGCACGGTCTACCGGATCCGATATAGCAAGCCTCACGGTAAATAACCTGAACCCTGCATCCATCTCACTGATTAATACTGCTGTTAGTTCTTATAATAGCTATCACAACTGGAACACCAATTTATATTCACAGGAATTATCTTTCAGAAGTGTTTCTCTGAATAATCATGGCTTTCTGATTCAACTTCAGTATTTCAACACGGGCTTCAACAGTGTTAATTATCTGGGTAGTGCTTCTCTAAATGAACCAGATCTACAAAATCTTCAGGTATCATTTGGGTATTCCTATGCATTTAATCCTGTATTTAGTATTGGCGTGCTGGGAAGAGGCTACAGTCTTTCAAATGATTCCAATACTGCAAAAAGCCTCAATGCCGATCTTGGCGCAATCTATGCCCCCACTAACTATATAAGCTATTCACTTGTATTCAGAGGAATTGGTTATGGCCCGCATTATGAGATCTCGGATGACGGTAGCACGATTCTTAGAAACAAGAACCTGAGAGAGAGCTTGGAATACGGGGCCACCCTTTATTACCCAAATCAAACAGAGTACACAACATTATCCCTATCGGCGGCAGCAGAAGCATTACTGGGTACCGGAAATGTGTATTTCAAGGGGGGGATCGAAGTACAACCAGTTCAGGCGGCAGCAGTTAGAACCGGTTACTTCAACGGACCCAATGATCAGGGTTTCAGCTTTGGGCTGGGTTTGAATATCAGCTCTTTGAAATTGAATTACTCAATTTTACCCGATAGCCGTGCATTAGCTCGGGGACATCAAATAGAATTACTAATCAAGTTCTAAGACAATGGATCAACATAATGACTTCATAGATGATAACTCCGTGAGTATCACCATCGGGGACATTGAGAGTAATCTCATGAGAGACATCATGGATAAGATTGAAGAGCTCTCAAAGACACGTTCGAATATTGTGATTTCCGGTGAACATGGAACCGGGAAAAGATGGTTAGCCAATATGATACATTCTCTCGAAGACGGGAATAATATCGACTTTTGCCATATTTCATGTGACCAAATACAATCCGCTGGTCTCGATTACATTATCAGCAGCACAAAAGAAAATGTTATCAACAGCGAAAGATGCAATATACTGATTGATAACTTCTCAGAGCTTAATGTCAGCTCACAAATCGAACTGCTGGAATGTATAATCAAGCTACAGGAAAATAATCAGGGATATAACAGCAACACGAATAGTTGCAGATTTATCTTTACGGTTAATAATACCTGGCAGCAAAAAAATTACGATCATTATGTGTGGACTTACCTTACTGATCTGCTCAATCCTATTTCGATTCTTATCCCACCGCTGAGAGAGCATCGTGAAGATATTCGTCCATTTTCAAGACTATTTCTAAAACAGATAGCAAGGCATCATCAGGAACAATATGGGGAATCCAGGCAACTAACGATTTCGAATCAGGCTCTCCATAAATGTATCAGCTACCCATGGCCTGGTAATATTCGACAATTCAAGAACGCTTTAACACATGCCTATTTCAGCACAAAAGGCAATGTAATTCAACCCGAGGATCTCCCAATTTCTCTTGAGATATCCTCCCTCTTTGACCCAAAGCTGTTAGAGAGTACAAAGAGCTGGAGTTTTTTAAACGCTGAAAAAAAACTACGAGATCAAACGGTCAATGAAAGCAGTCTGATCGATTTTAACATAAAAGAAATCTTATTCAAACTTATTTCGAACAGGTAATCAATGGACAATAGTGTATTCCAATTTATACTGGCTTTTCTGGTTCCCGTTATTTTGTCTATCATCATAACTCCGGGGGTTATAAAACTTGCTCATCTGATCGGGGCTATTGATGAACCCGATGAAAGGAAAGTTCACAAAAAACTAACTCCACGCCTTGGAGGAGTCGCGATCTATTTGAGCATAAGCATCAGCGTACTGTTTGCTTTCTTCCTGTTCGACTCGCACGGAAGAGATCTGAGTCAGTATTATGAGCGAATTATGCTGGTCGGGGCCGCTCTGACTATGGTAATGTTTCTCGGTATTTGGGACGACGTTAAACCACTGAAGCCTGGGGTAAAGTTTGGCGTTCAGTTCATAATCGCATCTTTGGTCTACTTTGCTGGTGTAAAGATATCATCGGTTATGAATCCGCTGAATCCTTATGTAATAAATGTTCAGTTTATAGATTATCCGCTTACCGTTATTTGGATTATTGGTATTACCAATGCCATAAATCTGATTGATGGGCTAGATGGTCTTGCATCGGGAGTGTCTACCATTGCGTGTGTATCCATTTTTTCTGTTTCTGCTCTTACCGGAGAAATCGGCAATGCCTATATCGCATTGATTCTGGCAGGTGCCCTGGTTGGTTTTCTGAGATATAATTTTAACCCGGCAAAAATATTCCTTGGTGATTCCGGTAGCTTGTTACTTGGTTTTCTTCTCGCTGTACTTTCCATTCAGAGTTCCAATAAAGTTTCTACCGGCTTTTCAATTTTGTTTCCCATTCTCGTTTTAGGCCTGCCTATTACTGATACACTGATAGCCATGCTTCGCAGGTTTTTGGGTACCTTCTTAGATAAAACCGAAGCTAAAAGTCCCTTAAAGCGTAAGCTTCATAAGATGTTTCTCCCTGATAAATCACACATTCATCATCAGTTATTATCCAGAGGGCTGACGCATCGAAATACCGTACTTACGCTCTATTTCATTTCAGCCTTTTTTGCTCTTTCGGCATTTAGCATTACAATGCTTGATTCCACCAATAAGGCTATTGTAGCAATACTTCTGACTACATTGATCCTCTACGCTGGAATTAAAAAATTGCGATATCGCGAGATTGACGTTCTTCATAATGGGATTTTTCTTCCGCTTTACGAAAGATTCTGGATAAACAAGGTAATCTATAAGTATCTGTTCGATCTGCTCTTTATTTCTCTGTCTTTTACTGCCTCTTTCCTGATCATTCAATGGGTCAACCCAACTAATATCTCATCATCTAACTTCCAGTTAGCTCTGATAAGCTGTTCTGTCATTCAGTTTCTTGTTCTTTGGGCTGTTGGATTATACCGCGAGCGTTATAAATCTATGGGACTGGGTAATGCACTGAAAATTGCAAAATATGTGGTGTATGCCTCAGCTGCTACACTTCCGGTTATGGTTCTATTTTTCGATTATGGATCAGCATTTCTGATCCCGTTCACGATTTTAAACTTTTATATGCTCCTGACTCTGATACTGGGTTTCCGGATTTCTTATCAGGCATTAAAATATCTCTTCTTCAGAACTTCGGTTGGGGAGAGCAAGGTTCTCATATATGGTGCCAATGCATCTTGTCAGATGCTAATAGACCAGATATTATCCTACGACCGACCGGTTTATAATATCCTGGGTATTATTGATGATAACCCTGATCTCGAAGGTAGCAGCTTCAATGGATTTTCCGTATTCGGTGGTCACTGGAAACTCAATCGTCTGTTCAATTCCCACAATTTTGATATGATTTTAATGACTAATTGTGAAGTCAAGCCGGAAGTAATGAAGCGTTTATTTAGTTTCTCAAAAAAGAACAACGTACCAATACTAAAGTTCAATCTGGATTTTCATGAAGTATCGGATACAAACTTCACTATAGAAGAGCTGTTACTAAACTCAGAGCAAATGATTTATACAAACTGATGAAAATTAATGTATTCATGTTCATTCGTCAATATCTTAATACATTATTTTCATTGTATTTAACTAGATGATCAATAACCTGCTGGACACATGTCTTGAAGGCTGAATAATGTATACCGGGATCGTTAATTAAATCTCTCAATAAATTACAAAGAGAAAGGAACCGATGTTCTACGACATGATTTCAGGAACAATAAGTTTGCAATCAGGTATATATGTAACCCTGCTAATATCGATTATTATCCCCATACTTATTTTCCAAATGACTACAACTATGAAAAAGATCCTATGGTTTATACTTCCACTTTTTTTGATCATTCAATGTGATGTTATCAACCCCGAGTTATCAAATGACTCTGATGATTCGAATAACAATGTAAATACAGTAAGCGAAGGTGATATCTGGGTAACCGGTTATGTTGCCAGCTGGAACTATAATGTCGGAGGACATGGCAACTGGGGAAATACACCCCGTCAGGAACTAAACTGGAATGCCTTTACTCATGCCGTATTTTTTGTGCAGACCATATCTGCAAGTACTTGTCAGCCCCGTGTTCCTGAAGCATGGGAAAATATTTCACCGGATCGCTTAAATGCGTTTGTTCAGGATGCTGAGGCAAATGATGTGCCTTCCATTATGTCTTTTGGCGGAGCAGGAAACGAAGCCTTTATGGACTGTATTGAATCTGATCCCGAAAGAGTGGCTGATGGTATTGCAGACTTTGTCAATACCTGGGGTTTTGACGGTGCAGATATTGATGCTGAACCGGTACGAGATCATCCAAATTATGATGTATTCATTAATCATTTGAGAGATCGTCTTCCGGATGCAATCCTGACTGCTGCTGTTTATGGCGGCACCTCTTCACTGTTTGCGCGTTTACATGAAAAATTTGACCAGATCAACATAATGACCTACGATTTATCAGGCGCATGGGAAGGCTGGTACAGCTGGCATAACTCACCTATATATTCTGCAAATGGTACACCTACTAATATTCCCGGTACAGGAAGAGAGTATCCCAACGTTGAAATGCTTGTTAACCGTTTTCAGAATGCCGGTGTACCTCTTTCGAAAATCGGTTTTGGCATTGATCTATATGGGTATGTTTGGACCGGTGTAAGTGCTCCTGAACAAGACGCTAGCAATGCAACTCGAAGATGGAGAGAAACCAGCTATGATAACTTGGTAGAAGAATTTCCCGGAATTGCACAGAACCCTAACTGGGATGAAGGGGCTCAAGCAGCGTGGTATGGCACTGATAACCAGTTCGTAAGTTTTGATAACAAACGTACGATCGATGCGAAATTTGATTATGCTATAGAGAAAGGTGTTGGCGGCATGATCGTTTGGGAGATCACAGGATCTAGTGAACTTGCTGACTATATAGATTCAAAGATTGAATAACCAACATAACCATAGCAGGAAACAGGCTGTTATGTTGCTTAAAAACTAATCATTATTTCCTGACCGGATTCATTATAGATTCGGTCAGGTATCATATTTTTGAAGCTTGTTATGAAGAGTTTTGCGGCTAAACCCCAAAATATTTGCCGCTTCTGACTTATTATTATTAACTGAATTAAGAGTTTGTTTAATGACTCTTTCTTCAATCTCTTCAAGAGGCGTTCCGATCTCAACTTTTATATAAGTATCTGATAGCTCATCCTGCTCAGACTTCATTTTTCCGCAATCCTGATCTGTGACCGATTCAGTAATTCTCTCAGGTAACATTTCCTTTGTAATGTTACCATCCTTTGAAAGAATAATGCATCTTTCGATCGCATTCTTGAGTTCGCGAATGTTTCCTGGCCATGAGTATTTCTTCATTATCTCAACACAGCATTCATCAGCATGTACCATTGGAACACCATACTTCTTGGAAAAGATGTTAAGATAGTATTCAGTAAGCAGAGGTATGTCGTCTTTACGATGGCGAAGCGGAGGAAGGAATAATTCTACTACATTAAGTCGATAATAAAGATCTTCCCTGAAGTCTCCTGCCTTAATGGAGTCATGTAACACTTTATTGGTAGCAGAAATAACTCTTATGTTTACGTTGATCTCCTTTTTTCCGCCTAACCGTCTGAATGACTGGTACTCAACGGCTCGTAGTAATTTCACCTGGGCCATAGCAGGTAACTCACCAACTTCATCGAGGAATAAGGTTCCACCGTTTGCTAGTTCAAATGCCCCTTCTTTAGTAGTAGTAGCACCGGTAAAGGCACCTTTTTCATAACCGAACAACTCACTCTCCAACAGATCTGTAGGAATAGCTCCGCAATTCACCGCTATAAATGGTTTACTTTTTTTAGATTCTCCCTCGGCTATACTATTATCGTGGATGAATCTTGCGAGCACTTCTTTTCCGGTTCCGTTCTCACCTGTTAACAGGATAGGAACTTTGGACTTTGCAATCAGGACTGCCTTACGTTTAATTTCCTGAACTTCCGCATTCTGCGTAATCCATCTACTACTGGCTTGTGCGCCACACACATCACCAACGGCAGACTTCTGTCCACCAGACTCTTTATCGTACATATATTACCCCTATAATTGACGAATCCCTAGCGTTTTTACTATTCCCGTACCTTATTTGAAACCTGAGCCTCTCTACGGCTCGCTAAGGATCCAATACATTAACTAAATACAATTGGTTATGTATTCCCGAACCAACTTTTTTCTTCAACCTAATTCTACTGAAGAAGTCCATAATAGTCAAATGAATAAATTGCTTTTACGCATAATTTCCGAGACCTCCCCTCATTAAATCCTTTATTTATAAAGCATCCCGTTTCGATTATAAAAAATTAATGCTCTAAGGCCGATCACCCACGACAAAAAAACTCCCTGAGAATGTCTCTTTATGAACCGGCAATTATTGGTTCGCCAGCAAATTTTTTAAAAATGTGAAACAGATCGATATATAAAAAAAGCCCTCATATCTGAGGGCTTTAGATCTTAGGTCCGATATTTAATCAAATAGCTTTTTGATCCAGCCAAACGGCCCGGACTTATCACTTGGGCTGGGGCGTTTACCATCGCCTTCTCGACCGCCGGATAGCCCTTCAAAAGATGGCCTTGGAAGATCATGGCTGCTTTTCTTTTTTTGCTGACTGACCTCCTTTCTTCTCTTGGGTTTTTCCGACTTCCTTCGGTCATTTTTACGGTTGCGGTCGTTATCCTTATTTCGGTTGCTGTTATTTCGCCCTGAACTCTTACGGCTCTTATTTCCGCCTGAGCCCTTATTATTATTCTTATTCTGTTTTTTATTCTTCACTTCTTCCGGTAGCGGCATCTCTGCAGGTTTATATCCCACTTCTGCCACAATACGATCAATGTCTTCTTTATCCATTTTGGATACCAGAGAGATCATACTCGTAGCCTTTCCTTTACCAACCAGTTCGGCTCGGTAACGATACTCATCTACTTCATTAGGCACATCATAGTTGATCACCTGATTAGCCTCATTCAGATCAAGTCCGGTAGCTGAGATCCCACCCACCAGAAGGATCTTCATATCGCCTTTCGTGAATTTTTCAAAGCGCTCGTTATAGATCTTTTCATCCAGGCCTTCATTGATGCTAACCACACCCCAGCCTTTTTTCCGGATGATCCTAAACAGACGATCTGTTGTTCTTTTGGATGCAGCAAACACTACGATCCTGTCAGTCAGTGTTTTCTCCAGGTGGGCCAGCAATGTTGAGATCTTCATTCTGGGAGGAACATAGATATAACCCTGCTCCAGATTTTTTACGATCGGTTCGGGTTCTTCATTGGATGCCGAATTCTCACCTTTCACCGAAGCTTCTTTCTGTTCCGGCTCCTCATCCTTTTCATCTTTCTTCCGGGATGGTATATGTTGAGCATCTTCTGGCTTTTCATTAGCCTCTTTTTCCTTATCAGAATCAGATTCATCTCTGGCATCAGAATGAAGGCGGTCAAATCCTATGAGTTCAGGTTCCTTTAATGCCGCTTCAACCAGTTCCCTGGTTGCTCCATTGTAGTCAGATGAAAAAAGGAGAGTCTGAGGTTCAGACTTGATCTGCTCCAGAATGCTCTTCACCCGTTTAACCAGGTTGAAGTTATTCATATCCTGAGCATCATCAATTACAAGCAGCTCAAGATCATCAAAGACCAGGTTATTCTTCTCGAGTAGTTCAATAAGTCGCCCCGGATTTGCTACAATTATCGGGGATCCGTCTCTAAGTATTTGCTCCTGCTCATCACGGTCTCCTTTCATGGATAAAGAGCCGCTGCTTATCTGAGCATGGTAGCCAATTGCCCAGATCATTTCGTCTAATTTCTGAGCCTTCTCAATAGACGGAGTTAAAATTAAAACTTTAGTTCCTTTAGCCTCTCCATTGCTCATCAGCTTCTGTAAAGCGGGGATCAATACAGCCCCTGCATCTTCGGAATCATTTTTCACGAGCAAATTTTTGCCCTCAAGTGCCGAAGGAATTACATTTTTCTGGAGAGGTGTTGGTTCGTCAATTCGTGCGTCTGACAGCCCGCTCATTAATTCGGGGCTTATTCCATATTCTTTAAAAGACAATGGGACACCTCTATCATTTTGGCGTTAAAATTCATATTTCAAAGATCATGCCTTTCATAAAAGGCGCCCTAATATACAAAACTTGTCAGGCAAGCTCATCTGATGATGTGCGTAATTTCTTTTTTTCACAAAATAACAGCCTGAAGCTCTCCTCAAGGACGATCTGTCCAGTTCTTCGATGGATCAGTAACAGAGTTAATCCCAAAACCAATATTATACCTGCAAGTCCGATCAACCCTCCTTCAGGACCAAATCCACCACCTGTCCAGACATCCGGTCCGAGCTGTTCAATCCTGATAACAGAGTTACGGACATTCAGTCCGCTTACATTGAACCCAAATACTGCACTCATAAAGAAATTCCATGAAAAATGGATGCCCACAGATAATCCCAGACTTCCGCTTAGAATAAAAGGAATTGCCAGCATCACTCCTGCTGCAAATATATTGATCAGTGCGAGCGTAGTTGCATTTGGGTTTAAATAATGAAGAACGCTGAACAGAGAAGAACTCAGAACTACAGCTGCAATGATTGAGATACTGTTATTTGTTTTGCCCGATTGCAGTCCCTCGTGCATATTTCTGAGAATATAACCTCTCAAGATGATCTCTTCATAAAAACCCACACTAATCATCTGTATAAATATGATCAACACCGGGAGTGCCCAGAATTCGGAGATCTTCACATTCCATCCATACCCGATCACTCTCAATCCACCCGTAAAATACTCGGTCAGAAATATCAGAAGCATCACAACAAAAGCGATGCCGCTGCCATAAAGAAAATCCTTAAACCATACTTTATTAAATACAAGTCCGCCTTCTTTCCATTTCCTTCGGTCGGTGAACAGAATACTGAAGCGATAGAACCCAACGACCAGCAGAAACTTGAACAGGTAATCAATCCAGGTCACTGGGATCAGTGAAGGAATAAAGGTCAGTAACATGCCAATGATAAAAAAAACGGTTAACCTGATCAGCGAACGTGATCGTTTTTCCTCGTCATTGTAAAATGGATTTATCATATTGCAGGCAGTATGAATTCAGATTGACCACCGAACTTAGAATAAAAAAAGTTATTTATGAACCGTTTTGCACTCTATGCTGAAAGAGAGGAAATAGAAGACCAATTCAATGCTAAGGGAGATTCCCCGACACTTTTTAAAAAACGATATAATATTCTGAAAGGTCAGACCATTACCGTGATCATTAAATCGGGGAAACAGAATAAGGTAGTCAGTGCAAACTGGGGCTTAAGTCTGAATGAGGGAACAGCCCCACAGGCCTCACTCCGTATTGAAGAAATAACTGAAGAGGGCCCGGCATGGGATCTCTTAAAAGACCAGGTATGCATAATACCGATTAATGGTTTTTATCAATGGAAAGAGCAACTCAAAGATGACCCGTACCCGTTCTTCATTCGATTAATCACAGAAGAAGTGACCGGTGTTGCGGGAATATTGAAAAAAGAGATCACTGAATCCGGTGCAGAAAGACTTACCTGTGTCGCTTTAACGATGAGATCTAATCCGTTAATAAGTCCATTAAGTGACCAAATGCCCGTTTTATTGAAGCAGAATGAATCTTTGAATTGGCTGGCGGGTAATGCGCGGGAAATGGTGAAAAAGGGGTTTGACGGGTCCAGATTTCTGACCGACATGACCGTATTCAGAGTACCGGAATTGGTAAATGATCCCTCACAAGATTCCCCGGAACTGATCCAGCCGATCCCTAAACTTCGGGATGACGATTAGGAGTGGTCCCTTCTTTTCCTTCCTGTGGATTGCTGTAATATCGGATCGTAGGATAAGCAAAATCAATATCATTACGCTCATGAAAAGCATCCAGGACTGCTTCCCATATGCCCTGTGACGTTGCTCTTCGAGTTCGGGGATCGGACAGATAACGGATGGTTAGGCTGATACCACTGTCTTTCACATTGGTGTATACGATAGGCGTAAGATAGCGATATTGGATCAGGTATGACTTTTCCGCTCTTTTCACCTGCTCTTTAGCATGCTCTACAAAATCTTTGATCTGATCATCCACAATTTCCTGAAGGATCTTCTTCGCATCTCTCCAGTTACTCTCAAAAGTTACCAGCACAGAGATCTCGTTCCATATGAACTCAAAATCACTGGTATAATTAGCCAGATCTGAAGAGAAGACCTTATGATTAGGGACATGTATTACCCTTCCTGTACTCTGGTCAGCATCCACCCAGTTTCCAATCTCCAGTAGCGTAAATTTAAAAGGCCGAATATCAATCACATCTCCTTTTGCCTCATTGCCCAGCTGAATTCGGTCTCCCACATCAAAGGGTCTGCGCCAGATGATAAATAGCCAGGCTGCGAGATCAGTAATCGGGTCTTTTAACGCAATGGCTAATCCTGCAGAAAGTAACCCCAGGAAAGTTGCAATAGATCCAATACTTGAGAGCCAGATCTGCCCTACGGCTATAACGGCGAGAAAAGTGGTAACATAGGAGATATTCTTCCGCCATTTATATATGGCTTTTTTGTCCTTCATTTTCTTTTGGACAATACGCAGTGTAATAAATCGTATTAGCCACAGAAAAATCAGTACTCCCACTGTCTCTGCAAGCTGCAGAGTGAAATCCGGAGAATTACGGATGTACTCGATCACAGAGTCCCGAAATTGTTGCATGTTCAAATTTGATAAATGAGCATCTTAAGGCTTGGGATAGTACCCAAATTTGGATATCTTTTCACTCTTCATGAAAGAAAAGATTTAAAACATGTTGTTATACAATATAATAATAGTTCTCATTACGCTCATTTGCATACTGCTGACGCTGGTAATTCTGCTTCAGAACGGACAGGGTTCCGGACTGACAGGCATTGCAGCAAGCGGAATGATGGGTAATTCAGGCCTGGGTGCCCGCAGAACTGCTGACCTGCTGTCAAAAGCTACTTCAATTCTGGGCACTGTATTTCTGGTACTATGTATCCTGGCTAACTTTGCCATTGATAACAGCGGACCGAGTCGTAGTATTCTTCAGGACGGCGGAGCTGTAAACGCTCCTATTGAAAATCCTGCTGAAACACCTTCTGCAGTTCCTCAGCAACAACAGCAGGCTCCAACCTTACCACCGGTTGAAGGAAGCAATGATGAGGGCGGCGATAACTGATCGCAGCCAGACGATTTTAAAAGCTCTGTCTCAGGCAGGGCTTTTTTTATTTCCTCATTCTTGAGATGATCTTGCCCTATACCTTTTCTGCGATCAATCTCACAACACATGCTGATCCCTGATGATATAGCCCCTCATCAAGAACAACTTCCTGTTCCTCTGAAAACAGGATATTTAGTCCGCTCAGATCTTCATTCAGATCTTTTGCTGAGTAAAGGGCTTTAACAGACCTGGGACCGCCAGAGTCACGGCCCAATTGTTCTTTACTGAATGCTTCCAGAATCAATTTACCTCCCTTTTTAAGGCATCCCGAGACCTTCCGGTGGAAATTTCTCCGAAGGCTTCTGGGCATATGTGCGTAGATAAGCGCTATCAGATCAAATTCTCCTTCCTCACATGCAAATTGCTCAGCATCCATAACCTGGTAGTCTATTCTGACACCGTATTCATCAGCGAGCTTCTTTGCTTTCTCTTTGCCTGAAACAGATTGATCGAATGCTATAACATCCCAGCCCATTAATGCTGCATAAACAGCATTTCTCCCTTCTCCTTCCAGCGGTAGCAAGATCTTCCCGGTATCCGTAATCTTTTCGAGCTGATCTTTAAGAAACCGATTCGGTTGCTTTCCATAGGCAAACTGGTCTTCATTGTAACGGTTATCCCAGAACTCTTTAAGCATGGATTAACTGTTTAATGCGATTATGAATGAACAGGTTGTGATGATCACCGCAACCGGCAGCATCAGCCTGCGTTCTGCAGTACTTTTACTGAATGTATTCGCGATACTACTCAAAAAGAATATTCCGAATATGGCCCATAGAATCTCGGTAATGAATCCGCTCTCTGCTATCAGGTTCGATTTACCCAGGTGCTCCGTCAATACGAAAATGAGTATTAAATAGATAAAAGCAGCAGCCAGACTTGCAATTCTATAGTTCTTCGGCAGTACTTTATGTTTTCCGCCCCAGGCTAATTTACCGAAGGGTAGCCCGCCTGCAAGTGAGAGCTGTAAAAGCAAAAGAAAGGAAAATAAGAACAGATTTATTATTGCAGCACTATATGGAAGCGAAAAATAACTAAGGTACTCTGCAGAAATAAGTTCAGTGTCACGAGTCATAAATATACACTCGGATGTTCGAAGGTTCTGATGGCTTTTAAGACTATAGGTTCCTTCATCTTCATAAAAAAGCCTTGAGTTCTCAGCAGTTCCGATCAGCCGATCCAGTTGGGCAGTATTCTCAAATGATTCAGCAACCTGGCAAAGTATCTTTATCTCCCTATCTGCTTCTGTCCAGAAAACTGCTGCGATGATCAGCGCGATCATAGTCAAAACCGGGATGATATAAGTCTTTAATATCTTCATTTATGTTGAATCACTATAAAAATTAAAAAAATCTTTCCCCTTAAATCTGTCTCTAATGTCTCAACAGTGCATTTTTGCCAGGTATTCAAAAAATTTTTTTAGGGTTGAGAGTAACAAGAACACAATATCGCCGTAAGGGTACTCAAATCTGAACAAATTATTTGATGATAAAATGGCAAAAAAGAAGGGAAAAAAACTACTGTGGTCCGCAATTCTGGTCATGGTACTGTTCGGCGGCGGAAGCATTTATTATATCTCCAGTAATGAAAATGAAAGTGAAGCAACAGAAGACCCATATGTAACCGCTGAAATGGGCACAATCGTTGAAAAAGCCTTGGCTGTCGGAACTATTGAACCTGAAAATGAGATCGCAGTCAAATCACAACTATCCGGTGTTGTTAGCGCAATATATGCTGAAGCCGGTGATTATGTAAGAAAGGGAGACCCGCTTATCGAAGTCAGCCCTGATCCAACCCCACTGGAACTTGCAGAAGCCAAAAGAAACCTCGAGCGTATTAAAATTGAGGAAAATAATCTGACAAAGGAACTGAGCCGAATGGAACAGCTGCTGTCCAAAAAACTGGTTTCTCAACAGGAATACGATCAGCTCAATCAGCGTCATGGTGATGTAGAAGTCCGTCTCCAGATCGCAAATGAGCGCCTGCAGTTACTCGAATCAGGCCGCATCAAAATGGGTGATGTAGTTATTGAGTCTGTTATCAGAGCCCCTATTGATGGCTATATTCTTGAAGAACTGGTAAATGTGGGTGAGCCGGTCGTACCGCTTACCTCATATCAGGAAGGAACTCCGCTGATGACCATCGCTGAGATGGATAACCTGCTGTTTAAGGGAACTGTGGATGAAATCGATATCGGTAAGATAGAAATCGGAATGCCAGTTGAATTAAAAGTAGGAGCGCTTCCTAAAGATGTAGTCCGCGGAAGAGTATCACATATCTCCCTAAAAGCGATCGATCAGGAAAATGCTACTGTGTTTCCGATTGAGATAGCTATCACAGAAACTAACGGTGCAACACTTCGTGCAGGCTACTCTGCAAACGCAGACATTATCATTGAGAAAATGGAAAATACTCTGACCATTCCTGAGAGAGTCATAACCATGAGAGATGGAAAGGCATTTATTGAAGTGCCGGGTAATGAGCCGGGTTCACGTGTAGAAAAAGAGATCGAAGTCGGAATGAGCGATGCAATTACGGTCGCCGTTACCGAAGGACTGGAAGACGGTGAGAAAGTGCTGGAAAAGCCAGTTAAAGAACTCACAGTACGCTAAAATCCCGTATCACCATGTCATTTTTCTCACTTTTTAAGGAACTCTTTCAAAACCTGAACCAGCAGAGATTGCGCAGCTTCCTCACGATCTTCGGGATCATGTGGGGAACTGCCACCCTCATCCTGCTGCTTGCATTCGGAACCGGATTCAGAGATCAGCAGGTATTAAATATGAGAGGTATGGGAGACCAGCTGGCGATCATGTTCCCTGGTCGTACTACTATGCCATTCGACGGGTATGGAATCGGAAGGCCTATCAGGTATAAGGAGGCAGATGCAAAACTGATTGCAGATCAGGTAAGCGACATCGATGTTGCTACTCCCGAATATATGCGAAGCCTCGAGATCACTTATAAAGAGAAGAAGAGAAATTCATCAGTTGGCGGTGTATATCCAGTATACCAGGAACTCCGAAATACTTTTGAACAAAAAGGCGGAAGATGGCTAAATGAAAGAGATCAGGAAGAACGAAGAAGAGTGATCTTTCTGGGTAATCGCCTGGCAGAAAATCTGTTCGGTGAAGAAGATCCACTAGGTAAGACCGTGATGGTTGCTAATACTCCGTTCAAGGTGATCGGGGTGATGCAAGAAAAGATACAGAACTCGTCTTATAACCAGCAGGACCGCGACCGTTCATTTATTCCTGCATCCACCTTTTCGGTCATGATGGGAACCGACCAGATCAATAATATTCTATATGTACCCAGCGATCCGGCAATTGCTCCGGCCGTTATGGACCAGGTCTATGAGGTCATGGCCCGCAGGCACCGCTTCGACCCAAAAGACAGGGATGCAATAGGAATATGGGACACCAACGAGTTTTGGGCCTTTATTAATACCATATTTCTGGGAATAAACGGTTTTCTGGGAATGATAGGGTTTTTTACCCTGGCTGTTGGCGGTATAGGTGTGGCAAATATAATGTTCGTGGTAGTGCAGGAGCGAATGAAGGAAATTGGGATCCGCCGCTCTGTTGGAGCCAAGGGCTATCATATCATGGGACAATTCTTCCTTGAAGCCTTTGTGATCGTAGGCCTGGGAGCTTCTATGGGCTATGTGATCGGCTATGGCCTTATTCAGGCAATGCAAAACATTCCTATCGAAGAGTTTGTGGGCACCCCTTATTTCTCTCCACAGGTCGGCTTGATAGCTCTGGGCGTATTAGGATTTGTAGGTTTTGCTGCCGGACTACTCCCGGCATGGAGAGCATCAAAATTGAATGTAGTTGAATGCCTAAGGCAATAATTGAAGTATAAGATATTATGTGGCGAACACTCGTAAGAGAATTTTTATCCGACCTGAATAAGCAAAAGCTAAGGTCTTTCCTGACCCTCACAGCCATTGCCTGGGGAACACTTTCAGTTGTACTGCTACTTGCTTTTGGAAGAGGGCTGGGAACCAGTATGATGAGAGGAATGCTTGGAGCCGGTAACCAGGTAATGATAGTATATGGCGGTCAGACCAGCATGACCTATGAGGGACTGGACATCGGGCGGCAGGTACGCTTTACCGAAGAGGATCTCAAGCTGGTTGAGAGATCGGTTCAGGGAATTCAGTATGCCAGTCCGCAGTACGGGAGATACGGTGCACAGCTGAAACGAAATGACTTTACAACGAATACTTATATGGAAGGCGTGGATCCTGACTTTGAGATCATGCGTACCATGTACCCGGCAGCAGGAGGACGTTTCATCAATGAAAGAGATGTAGATGAAATGAGACGGGTTTTATTTCTTGGCGATGAGATCGCAGTCAGAATATTTGGCGAGGAGGATCCTGTTGGCCAGCAGGTGATGCTGGATAACACCCCATTTACTGTAATTGGTGTAATGAAGCCTAAGATGCAGACCTCGATGAACAACGGCCCGGACGCTGACCGTGCGATCATTCCCTACACCACTTTCAGAAATATGTACGGAAACCGAACCTTGCGTTCTATGCTGATCAGACCGGGCGATCCAAGTCTTCAGGAAAGCATAAAAACTGATCTTGTAAATCTTATGGCCAGTAAATATAAGTTCGACCCTTCCGACGAGCAGGCAATGCCTATGTGGGATTTCATTGAGCAGGAGGAGATGAGTCGCAAGGTGTCCACCGGACTTGAGATCTTTTTATTTGTTGTCGGCTTCTTCACCCTGATGATCGCCGGTGTGGGTGTGGCCAATATCATGTTCGTCGTGGTAAAAGAAAGAACCCGTGAGATCGGAGTAAAGATGGCAGTAGGTGCCCGTAAAGTGCATATTGTCACACAATTTATTTTTGAGTCCCTGTTCATCTCATTCCTTGGCGGACTGATCGGTATCGGGATCTCCACCGGAATTGTATATGGGGTGAGGGCCTTGAACCTACAGGGCGGAGCCAGTGATTTTCTGGGTCATCCGGAGATCTCACATATTGCCGTCGCCGTCACCATAGGAGTACTGGGGGCTATAGGATTACTTGCCGGTATATTTCCGGCCATTAAAGCCTCCCGAGTCGATCCGGTAGAGTCTCTCAGATACGAGTGATGGAGTAATTGGTGAGTGGTTGATTAATAATTTTTCTCAAATTGACAGAGCCGGGCATCGTTAGATCCCGGCTTTTTTATTCAACAGACTCACGAACGATAAAGATGAAAAGATAGATAGATTTAAAATCTGGGGCTTTATGGCATTAATGCAGAAAATGGCTCCTATGAAATTCTTATTTCCCGATACAAAACCGCGAAAAGATCGAGTCCAGGATATCCTCGTTGGTGATCTCGCCGGTGATGGCGCCCAGTTCCTTAAGAGCAGCTCTCAGATCGATCGATAGCAGATCTCCGGTCATATCCATTGCCAGGCCTCTTAAGGCTGCCTGTACATGTTCTCTGGCTTTTTCTAAAGCATCCCGGTGACGGGTGGATGTCACCAGCAAACTGCCTGCATCATAATGTTTGTTTTCCAGGGCCCTTTCTTTCATCATCTTTTTCAGGCTGTCAATACTTTCTCCTCCCAATGCAGAGATCTCCAGGTCAAACTCAATTCTCCAGTCCGTATCTGCTTCAATATCCGCTTTGGTTCCGATCAACAGAAATGGTGTGTCTTCCGCCTTCTGCTGATATCCGGCGATCTCTTTTCGTTCTTCCTCATCAAATGGAAACGAAAGATCCTTAAGATAAATGACCAGATCTGCCTTTTCGAATGCCTGCTGCGATCGTTTCACTCCTTCCGCTTCAACGATATCGGTCGTTTTGCGTAGTCCTGCTGTATCGATCAGCCTGAACAAAATACCATCATAACTCCAGTCGGCATCGATCGTATCCCGGGTAGTCCCTGCAATATCGGTTACGATCGCCCGGTCGCTCCCTACCAGTGTATTCAGCAGAGTCGATTTTCCCGCATTGGGCCTTCCCATCAGCACGGTTTTAACCCCGTCTTTAACCAGTCTTCCGGCTTCGTAAGTCTCCAGTAGATCGGTGATCTCCTTTTCAAGCGCTTCTAATAACTCTTTAAGCTGTTCCTTATTCGCGAATTCCACATCTTCTTCCACGAAGTCCAGTTCAAGCTCGATCATCGCAGTTCCGTCAATGATCTGCTGGCGAAATCGCTTCACGTGTTCACCCAGCCTCCCCTCCAGTTGCTGATGAGCTGCATCCACAGCTTTAAGACTCTTAGCATGAATGATATCTGCCACTGCTTCCGCCTGATCCAGATCCAGCTTCCCGTTTAAAAAGGCCCGTTGAGTAAATTCACCGGGAGCTGCAGCACGCACTCCTAAAGCAAGAATAGCTTCCAGAACAGCTTGTGTTACCAGCACTCCCCCATGACAGGATATCTCCACTGTCTCTTCACCGGTATAGGATCTTGGCGAATAGAAAAGAGATACCAATACTTCATCAACAGGTAACCCTTTTTTGTTGATGACTTTGCCGAAGTGCACCGTATGACTCGCCTGATCAGTCAGGTCTTTACCTTCAAATGCTTTGTCAACGATAGCAATAGCATTCTTCCCGGACACTCTGATCACAGCAATACCGCCCTCCCCGACCGGAGTGGCTATTGCTGCTATGGGTTCTTTTTCTGTGATCCTTTGGGTCAAAGTATATTTCCTCTATTTTCTTAAGAGATCAAATCAATCAAAATTAGGGTATTTAAATGAGTAAACGAAGTCTGCTGCTATGTTCTGTATTTATCACATTGATCATCACTAATCCACTAAAAGCACAGCAGGATGTGTTATCTGACCGTCCCGGTATCGGAGACTCGCCTTTTGTCTATGGTAAAAATATTTTTGGCGCGGAAGCAGGTGCTGTTTATCTGAATGGAGGCGCAGATAGTTATCAGTTGCCACAACTCTTGCTGAGACTGGGTGTATCTGATAAACTCGAGATCCGTTTTAATGCAGGATCGGTAGCCTTCAGCGAAAATACGGATGCTCAGGTACAGCAGCAAAGCGCCGGTATCAAATATCAACTAGTGGCTGACGGAGATCGCTTTCTTACTTTTATGACCATGGTCGATCTGCCCTTTCTGAATTCCAATTTTTCGACCTGGAATACCCGGTTTTCATTGCAAGGAAGAATTCAGGGAAATACTAACTGGGGCCTCGATTCAAACATTGGATTCGGCATTTCAGATATTAATGATATAGGAGGAGGCGCGATCAGTTTTACATTAACCCCTTCATACACTTTTGATAGTCCGACCGGAGCAGGCGTTTATTTTGGTTATGCCACCGATTTCAGCATCTCCAATTATGACAACCACTACTTTGAACTGGGCTTTACGCTGCTGAGTGCGAAGAATCTGCAACTGGATATTAATTCTGCCAAGAACCTTTTTCAGGATGGCTTCTTTGTTGGAGCAGGAATTGCTACTGCTTTATAAGCATATATTTGATCCGGGGGTTTAAATAAAAAAGGCCTCCACAGGGAGGCCTTTATATCAATCTATTTTTATACAGAATTTATTCAACATCGCCCATCAGTTTTTTGACGCCTGGGCTTGCAAGTAGTGCTACAATACCACCACCACCAACTAACATAGCTACAAACCAGAAGAGATTGGTTGGCGCCATGGTCTCAAGTTCACCAGCTACCAGACCTGCAAACAGGTTACCTAAAGCGGCAGCTACAAACCAGATTCCCATCATCTGAGAAACACGGTTTTTTGGTGAAAGCTTGGTCATAGATGAAAGTCCTACAGGTGATAATGCAAGTTCACCACAAGTATGCAGGAAGTAAGTAACGATCAGCCAGGCGGGTGATACCGGATTCTCGATCGTAGCATTTGCAGCTCCCCAGGATAGCACAAAGAATCCGGCAGATAAACCCAGCAAACCCAGTCCGAATTTTACCGGAATGGAAGGATTTTTTTGACGGCTTGCAAGCCAGGTCCATAACCAGCCAAATATCGGAGCAAAGATCACGATAAAAGTCGGATTAATAAGCTGCAAAGTACTTGCAGGCACTTCCACTCCCAGCATCACTCTGTCGGTCAGGTCCTGTGCGAAAAGGTTCAATGAGGATCCTGCCTGTTCGAAACCGGCCCAGAATAAGGCAGCCAAAAGGAATAACCAGAAGATCACTCCAAGTTTCTTCTTTTCTTCGGTATTGTGTCCACCAAAAAATATGATATATCCGAAGAAGGCCATAGTAATGACCACCGCAGCAACACCCAGATTACCTGCAAGAACCTGAAGAGTAATGTTGATCGCCCCTGAGCTCATCAGGAATGCAAAAACAACAATAGCGGCCACTACAAAAGAGAGTACCCCATAAAACATCTTACTCTTCTTCTGAAGTTCTTCAGGAGTGTCATCAGTCTTGAGATCTCCGGCATTACCTAAGTATTTACCGCCTACCTTATAAGAGATCAAACCAATGATCATACCAATACCGGCTAATGAGAAACCATAGTGCCAGTTATATCCTTCACCCAGAAGACCGCATAGCAGTGGCCCCAGGATTGCTCCGAAGTTTATCCCCATATAAAAAATAGAGAAGCCTGCATCCCGGATAGCTCCACCTTCAGGATAAAGGTCTCCAACCATAGAACTTACGTTCGGCTTTAATAAACCCGTTCCAAGTACAATTAAAACGAGTCCCAAATAGAAGGTTTCATTAAATGGAAACGCCATACTGATATGGCCGGCGGCAATGATACAACCACCTATAAATACTGCTTTTCGCTGGCCCCAGAGGTTATCAGCGATCCAGCCTCCCGGTAAAGACAGCACATACACAAAAAAGGTATACAGACCGTATATGGCAGTCGCTTTACCAACAGAAAATCCAAGTCCGGGATTGGATCCCATCGCTTCCGTTGTCATGAAAAGTACCAGCAGTGCGCGCATTCCATAATAACTGAAACGCTCCCACAGCTCAGTAAAAAATAATGTGGCTAGTCCGCGCGGATGCCCTAGAAACTCTTTTTCGAGTGCACCTGCTCCACCACCCTGATTCCCATTAGTCATAGGTAATTTGATTGGTTAAGGTTTATTTCGCATTGATCCTGCTGATGATACCTAAAGACGGTATTGGTTGCAAGAAATTCGTTGAATACCTCTCAGGAAGTAACGACATTAGTCCGAAACAGGGATGATCATGATAAAAATTCGGATATCACAGCTATACAAGGACTTAGCAAGATCGATAGAAGGTCTGAAAAAGGATCAAAGTAGAATCGAAGATGCTCGTCAAATCGTTGAAGATGCCTTAGCATCAAACGAAGCATTTTACGGGATCAACACCGGTTTTGGGATTCTGGCCACAAAGAAGATCAGCGGTGACAAACTGCAAAAGCTACAAAGGAACCTGATCTTATCTCATTCAGTTGGCACCGGAGAACTTATTCCCAAAGAGATCTGCAGGCTGATGCTTCAGCTCAAGATTCATGCCCTCGGCCTGGGGTATTCAGGAATATCATCCGAGACCTTCAACCGTCTGATCCTGATGCTGGATAAAGACCTTATACCGGCTATTCCTAAAAAGGGAAGTGTAGGAGCCTCCGGGGATCTGGCTCCTCTGGCACATATGTCTCTTCCCTTGCTTGGTTACGGATCGTTCTGGAATGAGGAGGGAACAGATATAATACCTGCATCCGGCGTTTTATCCGAAAACGGGATTGAACCTATTGAACTGAAGGCTAAGGATGGCCTTTCATTGATAAACGGCACCCAGCTAATGGCTGCCTATGGCTCCTGGCTGCTTCATAAAAGTCTTCAATTACTGGACGTAGCGGATCTTCTTGGCGCAATGAGCCTGGAAGCACTTCAGGGAAGCATCAGACCTTTTGATGAAAGGGTACACCATATCCGGCCACATAAAGGACAGATCCGAGTAGCTGAAAATATTCGGACTCTTTTAAAAGACAGTCAGATCCTCGAATCTCATCGCAATTGCGGAAAAGTACAAGATCCTTATTGCCTGCGATGTATTCCTCAGGTACATGGCGCCAGCCGGAATGCTATTGCTCATTGTATTGAAGTATTCGAAACAGAGATCAATTCCGTAACGGATAACCCATTGGTATTCGAAAATGGCGACATCATCAGCGGCGGTAATTTTCATGGTCAGCCTCTTGCTCTGGGTCTCGATTATGCAGCGATTGCAATTGCCGAATTAGGATCCATATCCGAAAGAAGAACATATCTCCTGCTGGAAGGGCACGACGGACTACCGGAGTTGCTTATGGAAGAAACGGGGATCAATTCCGGTTTTATGATCCCTCAGTACACCGCAGCGGCTTTAGTTTCTGAAAACAAGGTATTGTGCCACCCTTCCAGTGTAGACTCGATCCCAACCAGCCTTGGACAAGAAGACCATGTAAGTATGGGCAGTATCGGGGCCATTAAACTCTATGACATTTTCAAGAATGTAGAGCATATTCTGGCTATTGAATTATTTACTGCAGCTCAGGCACTCGATTTCCGTTCTCCCTTAAAACCCGGAACCGGTGTGGATGCAGCTCATACCTATATACGCGAACAGATTCCTCATGCGAAGGAAGACCATTATTTCAGGGACGAGATCTCGCTTGCCGTAGATCTTCTTTCGGATCCTCAGCTGTTGCGACAAGCGGGCTTAGTCTAATATATGCCTCTTTGATTTTGTAACTATTCCGGACTTTAGCCGTTAGAACATTCTGCACAAAGAAATATAGTCTATGGAAATCTTTCTGATAATTATTGGAGTGATCCTGATGCTGGTTGGGTTACTCGGTTCATTATTACCCGTAATGCCCGGTTTACCATTCAGCTATCTGGGTTTATTGCTATTACAATATCTATATCAACCATTCTCTGTAACTTTTCTGGTGATATGGGCTCTGCTCGTAGGAACTCTTATGATACTGGATAATGTGATCCCGTCCTGGGGTACCAAGAAATTCGGAGGAAGCTCAGCCGGTGTTACCGGTTCGGTGATCGGAATGATCGCAGGTCTTTTCTTTCCCCCGCTTGGCTTTCTGATCGGTCCGCTGCTGGGCGCTTTCATCGGCGAACTGATCGTTGGGAATTCTTCTGACAAAGCGATGAAGTCTGCCTGGGGATCCTTTATAGGTTTTTTAACGGCTACCGGGCTGAAATTCATAGCTGCCATGACCATGACCTTTTATTTTGTTATAAATCTCTGGTAGCACTTTTATTCGGGCGCAGGCTTTCGTTACTTCACACGCATGAGATCTGCCACCCCTAAACATGTACTGCCGGTAATTGTTATTGCACAATTCGCAGGCACAAGCCTCTGGTTCGCGGGCAATGCCGTAGTTCCGGACCTGATCCGTGAGCTGGGACTACTGGAAGCTTTTATAGGCTTTATCACGATGGCCGTTCAGGCCGGCTTCATCACAGGCACACTGTTATTTGCCGCACTTAGTGTCGCCGATCGTTTTTCACCGGTTAAGGTTTTTCTGCTGTGTTCGGTACTGGGTGCTGCCGCAAATCTCCTCACGATCTGGTCTGATAATTTCACCGAAGTGATGTTTGCCCGTCTGTTTACCGGTTTTTTCCTGGCAGGCATCTACCCCGTGGGAATGAAGATCGCATCCGACTGGCATAAAGAAGGACTGGGTAAAGCTCTTGGATATCTGGTGGGAGCGCTGGTTCTGGGAACTGCCTTTCCCCACTTGTTAAAATACCTGGGAGGAGACCTGCCGTGGAGATTTGTGATGATAAGCACCTCGCTGATCAGTCTTTCGGGAGGAGTCCTGTTGTATTTCACCGTCAATGACGGACCTTATAAAGGCAAAGCCGGTGTATTTAAACCTTCGGCAATGTTCAGGCTCTTCCGGGACCCGAATTTCAGGTCAGCCGCATTCGGCTATTTCGGTCACATGTGGGAGCTGTATACCTTCTGGGCTTTCGTACCGGTTATACTGGCTTATCTGAATTCCGTACACACCGGTTCTGAACTCAACGTCTCGTTATTTTCATTTCTGATCATCGGGATCGGAGCATTAAGCTGTGCCATTGGAGGACACCTCTCTCTGAAAAAGGGCAGCAAAAAAGTAGCGCTCAGCTCTTTAATGATCTCCGGGGGCTGCTGCCTGCTGCTGCCTCTGATATCCGGTCTTCCATTGATCATGATCCTTCTGCTGTTGTTCCTCTGGGGAATAACAGTGATACCGGATTCTCCACAGTTCTCCACTTTAGTTGCGAAGTCATCGGATCCGTCCTATGTAGCCACAGGTCTTACCATTGTGAACAGCATCGGCTTTGCCATCACTATTATCAGCATACAACTGATCAACTTCAGCTGGTTGTATTTTGAGAACCTGATGGTATTCTGGCTGATCCTGCCCGGACCAATACTCGGCCTGTTATCGATCAGAAAATATCAAAATCGTTAGCCCGCTATTCCTAGACCTCCGTAAATTAAAATTTAACGGTCAGCCCCAGATGAATCGTAAGCAGATTGGTTGTTGAATTGGATGCATCAAAAACCAGGCTACCGTTTACGACCTCAAGAGATCCTGGCTGTAAATATGCAGCTTCAGACCCAATAAGATAGCGGGTCTTTAGATTGATCATATATTGATTAGTTCCGGTATCTGCTACTTTAAATTTAAGTCCACCGCCGATCCCATAACTAAAAGCAGTATCATCGAAATTAGTATCGGATGCAATCTCATCGAAATCGTTGTTATCCTGGATCTTAGTCTCTGTAAAAAGGTAATTAAATCCTACGAGCCCGTCTATGTAAGGCCTGACCACTCCGCCCGGTGCCTCATAGCGCAAGAATAAATGTCCGGTGAAGATATCATAAGAGGTATTTACCCGTACTCTCACTTCAGGAATATTCGGATTGAAATTCTCTCGCCGGGTATCGCTGCCATATGTCATAATACCCAGTTCAGCCCCAACCTGAACCGATGATGAAGGAATAGCGAATGCGACAGAGCCATTGATACCTACCGCTGTTCTGTCCAAATTATCCCGGAAGTCTCCCTGCGGTGATCCCACAAACAAGGTAATATCAAAGTCATTCATCTGCCCATAGGTCGTAGCAGATATAGTCATAAACAAAAATAACAATGTGGCTTTTTTAAACATAGGTAACCCTGTTTATTTGTTGAGTAAAAATGATACGACCGAATAAATTTTCAGTCAATACGTACCTGTTATTTTATGCTTATACAAATAAAAAAGCCCCGCGGAATATATTTCCTGAGGGGCTTTTGATCTGAGGGTCATTTTTAATTCTTAATAGTCGCTTCCTTAAGTTCTATTTCGGTATCCGGACGTACCTCATCTCCTTTAAGGTATTGATTAAACCATCGCAGCATACGAAGATTATAATCCAGGCGGGCAGTTGCACGACGGTTCCCATGACCTTCACCGGGATATAGCACCAGTCTTACCGGGGTATCGGTTCTAGTCTTAAGATGCCGATATAATTCATAGGATTGACCCGGATCAACCCGGGTATCCTCTTTGCCATGCATAATAAGAAGTGGAGTTTTAGCATTGTCAACATGATAAATAGGGCTTCTTTCCAGGAAGTCCATATAATCATCCCATATCCGCTTTCTGGCATGGACCAGATACAATTCCTCTGGAATATCGCTGGTGCCCCATTTAGAAAGATTATTACTGATACCCACAAACATCACTCCGGCTGCAAAGCGGTCGCTGTACTTAGTGCTCATCCATGCGGTGGCATATCCTCCATAGGAACCACCTGTAACTCCAACTTTAGATTCATCCACCAGTCCTTTTGCGATCAGGTGATCCACTCCTTCTACAATGTCGTCGAATTCTGCCCCGGCAAGATCTCCCTGGCTACTCATGGCAAATTCAACTCCTCGTCCGGTACTGCCCCGGTAATTCGGATAGAATACTGCAAATCCCTCTGCAGCACCTACCTGACCTGCTGTGGAATAACCGGTGAGCCATCCATTATTATAATGAGACTCAGGTCCGCCGTGAATGACATTTATCAGAGGATATCGTGTTCCTTCTTCAAAGTTCAATGGATATACCAGCATACCTTCGATCTCAGTTCCGTCCTTTGTAGTAAAGCGGATCACTTCCTGAGGAGCCAGACTTTTTTGATCCAGCCATGGATTCGAATTGGTAATCCGAGCGGGCTTATTTTCACCCTTTTTCATCATATACATTTCTGACGGGTGAACCGGAGAGTCTGCTGTAAATACGATCGTTCCGTCACTGCTGTTAGCAAAAGAATTAAGTACGGGACCTCCGGGCTCAACAAGAGCTTTCATCTGACTACCATTATCTCTGATAGTTCCGAATTCTGACCACACCCCTTTACTCGATAAATAATAAAGACTGTTATTGTCTCTCCATTCAACGTGGTCAAAATCACCTTTCAGATCTTTTCTCAATAGGGTCGTTTTTCCCGTTTCGGCATCGGCGATCTTTAGCCTTGCAGCGATTGGATCATTAATAGTTGCCCCGGCAATCAGTGCTAATTTATCACTACCGGGCGACCATTTCATATCTTCAAGCCCTCCTTCGTGATCCACTTCAGCAAGGATCTCTCGCTGGCCCTCATGGGACACTATCACCACTTTTTGAAACATATAGAAATCATCGATCAGTGGTGATGGAGAGACTGCTAAAGCCAGCTTCTCCTGATCAGGACTCCAGATCGCATTTATTACATCTCCTTCAACCGGTATCAGGTGTGGCATATGCCCAGGCATAGCCACGTTTTGAATATATGCACGGTTATTGACTAGATTCTCCTCATATATCTCCGGCTGATAAGGCAAAGGTGAAGGCTTTTCTTCTTTGGGCTCTGCGGCCATGAAAACTAAGTGATTCCCGTCAGGAGCCCAGTTATAACCGGCGATATTTGTTTCAAAGGAAAATAATTTTTGGGATTCCCCGCCATTCAAAGGGATCTCATACAGTGACCGTGTATTATCCCCTTCTTTTCTTGCAAGATAGGTAATACTATTATGCCCGGGTCTGAAAGAAACAGCACTTACACTCATTCCGGTAATGAATGGCTTCTCCATTCCGGTATCTACATCTACCAGATAGAGATATGATGAAGGAAAAGCATTCTCTTTAACAGGGTCGGCCGGCACGGATAAGGTATAAGCTGCCGTTTTGCCATCTTCTGAAATATAGACCGAAGTCACATTCCTTATCTTAGCTACATCCATAGGTGTCAGTCCGGACTGTGCCAGAACTGATGAGCTGATGCCGACGAAAAGTAGCAGCAGCATGATATTTCCTGCTATTCTATTTAACAGATACATGTATTACCTCCATAAGTTAACTGTAATTATCCCGTTCAATGAATGATTCACTGACGTAATTATAAATCCGGATCTTTCCATTTACGAAAAAAGATCCTGAAAGCATATAAAGATATTATTAAGCAGATAACTGATCCCGTCCCGAACATTATCCGGCTTAAGATCACATTATTTTCTTTGCCGATAAGGGGGATGCCTCCCGAAAAATCCGCAGCATCACCATTAAGAGCCACCCATGCTCCGATCACTCCGAAGATCAATACCAGTACACCCCCTAATAGATCATTAAGCGCTGAATTATTTCCATTCCAGATCATTAAACCGCCAATAAAGAATACCATTCCGCTGAGCCTGACTACCCATCTGGGCGCATTAAATGACTCATCATCAGCCGGAATAACACCCAGACCCAGTAATATGAAGAACATTCCGGTGAGCATGAATACAAGGCTTATCCCGGCCACTCCCCTAGCCGAGAGTTCTTTACCGTTGACTTTTTTCATAGCGCTTATATTAATTAACAATCGCCATTCACCCGCGGATTGCTTTAATTAAACCCTGCATCATAATAATTAAAATTCTTACTAATCATCATTTAACGTGAACAGTCTTCTCTTCTCTATCCATTATACCCGTTATCTTCCCATACTGGTCATCTTTCTGTGTACTGCTTGTGTAACGTCCGCAACAGAAGAAAAGCCCCTTGTTCTTTCCGGAGCTACCCTTATTGACGGAACAGGAAATAAAACTATTGAGAACAGCCTGATCGTCATTAAAGGAGATCGTATCGAATGTGCCGGTACCGCTACGGAGTGTTCTGTTCCGGCTGATGCAGAAGTGATCAATGTTTCCGGTAAATACATTACTCCCGGCATGATCGATGCACACATGCATTTTGCCCAGACCGGCTTTTTTGACGGACGTCCTGATGCAATGGATATAACTGAAGCGTATCCACTCCCAGAAATTGCGGCTTATCAAAAGATGCACCCTGAGCGATATTATCAGACCTATCTTTGTTCCGGAGTAACCGGTATCTATGATGTGGGTGGATTTACCTGGTCTGTGGATCAGCAGTTTACAGCAGAAGATGAACCGATGGCACCGCATGTTGCAGCTGCAGGGCCCTTATTAACTCCGGCCCAGGGAGCTCCTTTTGACCTGCCTTCCGATAAGGTTCTTGTGCCCCTCAATTCTGTTGAGGATGGTATCACCACGGTTAAATTCCTCAGTGAACTGGGCAGTACCGGAATAAAATTCTGGCAGCTGCGGGCAGGAGATGAAGCTTATATGGAACGGGTGGAAGCGGCAGCAGAAGAGATCAGAAAGCAGGGCAATCAGATGATCGCTCATGCCACCACACTGGAACAGGCTAAAGCTGCTCTTCGGAACGGGACCAAATTACTTGTACACAGTGTGGGTGACCGGGAAGTAGACGATGAATTCATTCAGCTCGCCAAAGAGAACGGCACCTACTACAATCCGACCCTGATCGTAAGCGCCGGGTATACTCTGGCCTTCCGGGCAGCGGCAGGTATAGAAGCACTCCCTTTTGATGACCCAAACGGATGCGTGGATCAGCGGACCCTTGATCTCGTCAGTAATGCATCACAGTTTAAAGATCACCCAAGATTCTCGAATTCTTTTCTGGATCGGTTAAATCAGTTTGATCCTGCCACAGATATGGTATCATCTACTGACTTGCTCAATCTTAAGAAAGTTTATGATGCGGGAATACCGGTCGTTGTGGGAACTGACGCCGGCAACCCGGGCACATTACACGGGGTTTCTATCTTTGATGAAATGGAAGCTATGCAAGGCGCCGGTATCGATCCTTCAGACCTGATCGTTATGGCTACTAAAAACGGGGCCGAATCGATGCGGAGAGGTAATGATTTCGGAACCATAGAAAAAGGTAAAATTGGAAATCTGATCATCATGACTGAGGATCCGACTGAGGATATTGCACATATGCGTACGCTGACCCATGTTATGGTAAAGGGTATTCTTCATGATATAAAAGATCTGTCAGCCAATGTTGAATAAACTCTCATTGCTGTGAATAATACTGTTAAACTGATATACTAAACTTTCTGACGTATGAAAACTTTTACTAAATCATTTATGATCCTGTTGATCGCGTGCATCAGCCTTCCATTGAGTGCGCAGGATAAACTGCTTGGTAATATCAAATTTCCAAATTCCGGTGCTCCTGAGGCCCAAAAAGATTTTATACAGGGGGTTCTCTTTCTGCACAATTTCGAATATGCGGATGCAGCCCGGTCATTTAAGAAAGCCCGTGAAAAAGACCCCGAATTTGCCCTGGCATACTACGGGGAAGCAAAATCGCATAACCATCCAATCTGGATGGAACAGGATCGGGACGCTGCAATGGAAGTTCTGAATCAACTGGGAGCGACACCAGCAGAAAGAAAGGCAAAAGCCGATACTGAAAGAGAAAAAGATTATCTGCATTCCCTGGAAATACTGTACGGCAATACTCCTGAGACCAACGGTCTCTCCAAAGAGAAAAGAGATCTTGCTTATATGCAGTACATGGCCGAATTACATGAAAAATATCCGGAAGATGATGAGATCACATCCTTTTATGGTCTTTCTATTCTGGGAAGCGCACATGAGGGGCGGGATTTTAGAATTTATATGAGGGCCGCTGCAGTACTGTTTAATGTCTGGAATGATAATCAAAAGCATCCGGGTGCTGCACATTATCTCATTCATTCGTTTGATGATCCCACCCACGCCCCCCTCGGTCTTCCTATGGCAAGAGCATACTCTGAGATCGCTCCGGCGGCAGCTCATGCTCAGCACATGACCTCGCATATTTTTCTGGCTATGGGGATGTGGGATGATGTTATCAATGCTAATATTGTAGCCAGAAATGTTCAAACCACCAGACAAAAAGAGCTGAACGAAAGCACAACCGTATGCGGACACTATCCCTGGTGGCTGCAATATGGTTATATGCAGACTGGTGAAATAGAAAAAGCCGGTCAAGTGTTGAACACTTGTTATGAGCGGATTCAGGAAGATCCATCCTCCGGTGAACTATGGCACTTTGCGATCATGCGCGGTCATCAGATAGTGGACAGCGAAGACTGGTCAGCTATAGATGAGTGGACGGCTGATATTGGCAGTAACAGTCCCGGTGACCGTAATTACCTATTCACCAAAGCTTATGCTTCACTTATGTCCGGAAAAGCGGAACAGGCACGAATGGCATTAAGCAACCTGATGGAGATCGATAGTGATGATCCTGAGCTTCAGATCCAAAGAGACCAGATCAAAGCCCTGATGCTCATTGAAGAAGGAAATACTAAAGAAGGGCTTAGCCTGCTGGAAAAAGCTGTTGAAGTTGAATCAAAACTACCCATTGCATTCGGCCCGCCCACCATTATCAAGCCATCGCTTGAGCTTTACGGGGACGTATTGCTGGATATGGGCCGGAAAGCAGAAGCGGCTGAGGCTTATAATGGTCAGTTACAACGAACACCTGAGCGTAGGCGATCGATGATGGGACATGAAAAGGCTGTTGGGAGTTGATTTCTAAACTTTGAAACGGCACTTTTCCAAAGTGTTTACTTTAGAAAAGTCTCTGAAAAGAATCGCCTGTTTCGGCCTTGAATGCTGTTTATAACACTTTTATCCTTCCAAAATGGGGACTTTAGAAAAGTGCCCACTTTGGAAAAGTCCCCTCTATTAACGAAGCCTGATCGTTTCAGTGGAATAAAATGGTTCTCCGTTTTCGGTAATACCTTCAACCACAATCCGGTATCTGGAAGGAACATCATTCATCCAGTATCGTAACTGAATTCCTGCTTCCGTGACCTGTACTTTTGGATTCCAGTATAGGGTCACTCTTTTGTCCGGAGTTTCCAGGTCTCTGGGGACATTAACACCATATTTTGGAGCATAAAAACGTGCCGGCTCCTGATAGCCCTTAACGAAGGTACTCTCATTTCCCCGGTTAGCACCTAAACCTCCTGCATACTCGGCACCGGTTCGTGTCTCTATGATAATGGCTCCGCCACCGGCTCTGGATCCCAGTATTGCCAGATCTGCCGGACTTTGTGATACGGTAATGGTCTTTACATCTGCCGTATTCAGATATCGAACTGTATTGAAATCTACTTCCATACCATCCATGATGATCAGAGGAGGTGAAGGCCCGCTTTGAAGTGATCCAATGGATCGATTCAGCAGTATGGTGTTCTCTGATAGATTCACTCTTACCCCCGGCAGCTGATTCAGTACCTGATCCATCGACAGGTCTCTCAATACTTTTCTCTCATCCAGGTCAATACGGGTTCCGGCACCTCCCAGGTCACTGAATACTTTATCTACAGCCGACTGACTAATACTTTTCCCCACTACTTCCACTTCATCTAACTCCCCCGACATCTGAACGTCCAGAAATTCTTCTGAACTGTTCAACACGGTAGCGGACCTTTCACTCAGTTCTGACAGAGCTTGACTATTTACCTCTTCATTCGATTCCCCGAAATCTTCTTCCAGAACCGGAGTGTAACTAATCAGATCCTGTTTTACAGATCCGACTGACTCGTCGAAACCTTCAAACTGATCAATGACCTCCATCTGAAGCCGGTCATTGCCATCTGCATTATTAGCACGTATCTGAACATACTTTTCTCCATATACAGACAGGTTATCGATCACGAATATACCGTCACTATTGGTTGTGGCAACCCTTGGGGTTCCATTCTGATCACCGATCACCACATAAACAGAAGCATTCTGAAGCGGTTTATTGGTCCACAAAGAACCTACCCGACCGGTCAGATTAAAACCCCTTTCCGGGCTGTTAAGGTATTTTGCATCTTCCAGTGTAATGGGGTCATTCATGTTAAATGCTCTCCACCCCTGACTCATGAGTAAGATATCCAGGTAACGGTCTGCATCCGGCTCGTCTCTGAAATAATAACCGGGTTGTTCGATATATCCATTTATCTCAGAGCCTAAATATAATTCAGAGACTATGTTCTTCCGGTTATAGTCATAATTCTGAATATTATCATCAAATATACTAATGCTTGCTGTTGCCGATAATTCTTCTGTTTTCAGGTCCTCAAACTGAAGTTCGAGGGTTGCTCCTTCCCGTTCTGTATATTCTTCTTCATCCGTAATAATATTCAACTCCACCTCGTCGATCACATTCTTATTGAATGCCAGGCGTTCTGAAACCGGCTTCTTCCCTTTCATTAAGACAAAGTGTACTATCCCGCTGGGAAACTTCTCCTTTTCAATATTCAGATCCATATTCCCTTCTTTTACTTCAGCCAGGGAAGCATGAAAAACCAGTCCCCTTACATGGGCAAAAAGCATATAGGTATTGTTGTCGAATTCAGGTGAAGCTTTAATGCTAATTTTAAAATCGTTTTCATCCTGATTGACCTGTAATCTGACACCCTCATCTAAAACCTGAGGAAGCTCATATCGGTTTTCATTGATCACCGCATAATAACTTCTTCCGGATTCAGCCCTAAGTTCAACCAATCCCATTCCCAGATGTTCAGAGCTAATTTCAGCTACCTGTTTTCCGGTATCATCGTATATAATTCCATCTACTGCTACCCCAAGTCCGTCTGATCCTATTGCCTTAAAAGCTACCCGGCTGCTGATGCCGTCAATAAGATCTCCTCCCTCAGGTAAGAACTGTACATCTGTCACAGCTTTCGCTTCGTTCTTACTTTTCACCTCTTTATCGGATAAAACCTCAATATTCTTTGAAAAGATATAAGACTCTCCAAACTGTTTACCCCACCTTGTAAAAGCCCTTAACTGATAGTCTCCGGTAGACTTCTTTGCATTTTCAAAATTAATGCTTCCGCTTCCTCTTCCACCGGTAAGTTCAACTGCGACCCTCTCAGCTACATTGCCATCCGGCTCTATCAATTCAACATATAGAACAGTGGAAATATCTGACAAAAGATTATATCCACCTGTGACTGCGAAAGCCGAAAACCAGATTCTGTCTCCAAAATAATACCAGTCACGATCGGTCTGCAGATATACGGTTTCTCGAGGAAGAGCTTCCTGCGCTTGCCTGAACTCTTTCAGAAACTGAGCTGAATTCTGGTAATCCTGTGCATTGAGGGATATAATTCCGCTCAACAAAATGACGAGCGATAAACATAAATACCGAACCGATCCTAGCATAGAGTAAAGACTGAAGTATGAATATAATGCTTTGCGAATAAGCTATTGATATATAGCACTTTAAAAGTAATTAAATCTTCCAGATATTCACAATGAAGATACCTTTAAACAACTATAAACATTCCCGCAGGCTTATAAATACGGTAAAAGAAGCTAATTATTACTTTTCTGAACTCTCTTTCTCTTTTTTACTTTTATTCCAGCCGAGTAATAATCGCATTCCCAGACGAGCAAATAAAATGATCGCTATGACCATTACAATTCCAAAACCACCTACTTCATCCATGAGCCTGTCCTATCAACATCCGATTTTCGTTGAATCAGTTCTTTAAATTGCTAACTACGAGCTGCTTTTATCAGAGCTCTGCAGGATATTGAACTATCCGGCTTTCCCATCACCGTCTATATCCTTGCCTACATGTTCTTCCAATGCATGAAGTGTTTTGGAAAGCAGTTCTCTTGTCTTTAGTAACTCTTTCTCGAGCTGCTCTACACGATCCTCCAGAGTTTCAGCGTGAGCCTGTTGTTTTTCTAATTCACTTTGCTGCATAAGATCCCAAAATATTCCCATCACTGCTCCATATCATACATTGATGCACAATTTCAATGTGTTTAAGTTACGTTTATAATTCTTCAATAAGTAAGTTCTTATTATTTGTTTCAGTATCGCCTTATGCGATAACAATTTCCACTTAATCGGCTATTACACTAAAGCTGATCTGTTTTATATTTAATGGTGACCGAAATAAATAAAGTGGAAAATTCAGGAATCTAAGCTCCATTTCTTCTAGGCTGATACAACCATAAAAAAAATTAATTATAAGTAACATACTATAAGGGTATATTTGGCCGGGGAATATGAAAAGCCTGTTTATAAAAAATTTCAGGTATGCTTTAGGCAAGTAATACAATTCAATAATTAGCAATCAAACATATCCATTTGTGAGTGACCAGAAGTTAATCACTTGTGCGGGAGCAAGAGATTACATATTTATTTTAGTTCTTATTGCCGGGTGCTTTATACCCCGGAGTGGGATAGCTCAATCAGTTTCGTTAGCTGATATGGACAGACTCACAGCCCGCATTGATTCGATCGCATCATATTATACAGAGCATAGTCCTATTGATCCAACAGGTTCGTATGATCTGAACTTATTAAAACCCGTATTTCAACCCGACACCGCCATCGGAGTACTTTATGATGCCGAGATCCGTCTGCTTCAGTCTCAAAAGGAAATACAAGAAAATGATATTGGCATTGGTATCAGTGCCGGATACATTGAAAATCTGGAGCAAGGTGTTTTCGGAGCGGAAGGTATTTTCTATCAAAGGAGGGCAAATGTTGGGTTGGAATGGAGTATCCTTAAAAACGGCCTTCTTCAAAATCGTGATAATGCAGACCGTATCGGCAGAGAAATTGCACTGACAAGAGATGAAGCAACGATTGAATCCACCAGACGATCCTATCAACAATTATTCAATCAGTTTCTGATCGCATATAACCAGTCCAGATCTGAGCTCCTGCTTCAGTACAGTAAAATTTTAGAGGAACAGCAGAAAGTTTCCTCTGCTCTTTATGAAATGAATTATGTATCACTGAATGAAGTGCTGGATATATCCTCCAAAAAGGGAACCATCCGGGCCGAAGCCGATGCAAGCCGGAGATATATTGAACAACTTGCCTATAATACCGGAGATTATCCGGATCCTACGGTATTTCCCATCATTGATATAGATCTACCAAGACTATTAGACGAGGGGCTTTCATTCTACCGGGACTTACCAAATCCTTACAGTGATCAGGAATTCAATCTTTTTAGTGAATTCACGCTGACCACTTTTTTAAGATATAATCTTTATGGTGGTTCTGGTATTCAGAATAACGGGAATGAACTTCAGAACCGTGAATTCTTTTCAGCCGGACTAACCTTCTCTTTACCGCTCCCGCTCAGCATTGACCGCAAACGGTCTGTTCAGCGGCAGGAGATCAGGATCAAAGAGATCGAGAATGAAGAACGATCTGAACTTGTCAGAACAGAAGTTCTAAATCAATTCAGAGATTACCAAAGCAAGCTGAAAACCTATCGGGATGTTTATGCGTTGTACAAGAGTCAGGAGCAGGCTCTGAGACAGCAAACGATCCTACAATCAATCAACTCCGATTCCTACAGCCCTAACCTGTTACTCAACGCAATCTCGGATCGATTTGCCACAGCCATTGATCTGCTGGATATTAAAAAGGACCTGTACACAAACCTGATCCGGATTCAGACCCTGCTACCCGAACGATCACTTTTAAACTATTTGATACCCCTGGATCTGGACTCAAGCACTGAGCTACTAAACACCCGGTTAAGTTCCTATATCTGGTCTGTTTCATTTGAGAAGTATGATGAAACAGCCATTAAAAGCTTTCTTACTGATAATAACGTAAGAACTGTTTATGCCTCAGGAGGACCTTCAATGGCTGCATCCGAAAATATCAGCGCCCTAATTAAGAACTCTCCAGGGCTTGAAGTACACCTAATGATCGGTGATAATCAACTTATCTTTAAGGATCACGATCAAGAGCTGGAAAGTTTTATCACAAATGCAGCAGATCTTGGTGTAAAAGGCATTCACCTGGATGTTGAGCCTCATACCTTTGATGACTGGGACCAGCGAAATTCTGAATATTTACAACGGTATGTTGAGATGCTGAGAAGGGCAAGGGAATATTCTGATCGTTATTCACTTGAATTAAGTGTTTCTATCCCGACAAGTTATTTACCCGTAATCGACGAAATAGATCAACTTTCTGATACGGTGATATTAATGGTTTATGGTATTACTGATGCGGATCGTCTTTTCCGGTCAGTTCAGGATTTCATTTCTGAGGTCTCAACCACCTTTGTACTGGCATTACGGCCTGAAGATTTCAACTCAATCAATGAGCTAAAACAAACTTTAAATTCGCTGAACTCAAAGCACAGGATCCGGAATATTGTAATTCATGATCTTGACTCCTGGATGAGCTCCCAATAAAATTTTACCTAATCATTTTAAAGTATGAAGAGCGGACAATTTAATTCTAAAAAATCTCAGATCAGGGGCACGCGTGAAAAAGAAGCTCCGAAGAGTACCAACTGGGATCGGGTGGTCTATCTCTCACTCCTCACTATAGCAATTGTTGCGCTGATCTATTTTGTTGGTAAGGCAAATCTTTTTGTCAGCGGTGATGGCCGGATAGTTACCAATCAACTTGAAGTACGTTCACCCAGCGACATCAGAATACAAAAGATCTATGTTCAGCCCGGAGACTCCGTTTTAAAATCAGACACCCTTTTTCAGTTTACTTTCCTTGAATGGAATCAAACGATCGACAGTCTGGATAACCTGAAAAAAAGGATCCTTCAGTACCAGGACGATCTGGACAAAGTACAAGGTGACCTGAGACTCAAACAAAAAGAACTGGATCAGGCCAGGTCTGAGCTGATTTATTATCAGGACAGACTAGAAATGGTTAAGCGGGAGATTCGTTTAGGCGTAGCATCCGTTTCTGACCTGAAGTCCATAGAAGATCGACTGGTAAGTCTTCGAACCAAAGTTGAAAACAGTAATGAACAGGCTTCTCTGATCAGACAACAGCGCAATAGATTACAGGCTCTGATTGCTGATCCATATGCCAATGAAGGTTCTGAAGCACTTAAGAAAGTTCAAACGATGAAAATGATCTTCTCATCTCCTGTAGAAGGAGTTGTAACTGCCGTTCATAAGAATGACACAGAACTTGGTCTCAAATCAGAGCGAGTGATCACCATATTAAGTGAAAATACCAATCTTAAAGTACAGGCTATTTTTGACCAGGAAGATGGAAAGCATCTTAACATTGGAGATAAAATGAATGTGTCCTTTGACAATGGTCAAAAAAGCAGCGGTATCATTACTGATATATATGCCGCAGAGTCTGTTGTTGACCGGCCCTCCTCGAGTTCAAATAATGCCCTGAAATTCAGTATTCAGCTCATCGCTGAACTGAAACCAGAAAATGCACAGGAGCTCAAAACCTGGAAAGCCAACAACAAAATGGGTGTAACCGTAACAAAAACCGTATTCTGATGGCAATTGAAGATTTTTTTGTAGACGACGACAAAGAGGAAAACGGTGATCAGCGCATCTTCGAAGTGGGAGATCTCCGCTTTGTAAAGCTGTTTGACCAGGAACCCCTTCAGTTCGAAGTTCTGAAAGGATATGATGGTATCATCATAGAATACTCGCGTCATACTTTCACCTTTGATATGATCCGAAGTATTCGCTCTCATGAAGAAGAAGAGGTATACCTGATGCCACTCTATCTCTATAAAAGTTATGGAGAGTACAGCGAATTGCTCAAAGAATTGGTAGACGGCACCCTGGAACGGCTTTCCGAACTGGGCGGAATAGCAGAGACCACCAGCTTGATCAAGAACAGATTATAAGACTATTATCGCATGATGAAGAAAATTAACTGCCTTATTGTTGAAGACGACAGTGCTTTCCAAAAAGTAGCTTATAATATGGTTGAAAAGGCTGACCGGCGACTGAATCCTGTTGGAATTGCAAGTACAGGAAAAGAAGCACAGGAAATGTTTGGTCGCTATGATATCGATATCATTTTTCTAGATGTTCATATGCCGGATATGACCGGGTTTGAATTTTTAGATGAGATCGAGATCCCTGATGATGTTCAGATCATTCTGATGACCGGCGATCAGGAATTTGCCCTCAAAGCCTTTGAATATGGCATAACCGATTATCTGCTTAAGCCATTTTCACAGATCCGTTTCAGAAAGGCCATCACTCGTGCCATCGACAACCTCAGAAAGGATGTAAACAGCAGCTCAACTGAAAATGTACTTATGAAAAAGGCATTACAGATGAGTCACAGCAGAAGAAAACCGATCATTGCCCTGCCCAACCGTAATTCAAAGCTTGGATATATCTATCCCTTCCTGACAGTTAATCTGGATTATGACAATGAACATCTCGCTGTTGATATACTAGAGTCTGCTGAAAAAGAAGGATTGATCAAAGGAGAGTTCGTAGACTATATATATTCTTGCAATAGTTGTTACAACAGTTTACTTCATTTTCGTGAGTCCTGTCCAAAATGCCAGTCTACTGATCTCGATATCGAGGACCTGCTCCATCACTTCCCCTGTGCATATGTTGGCCCTGTTTCTGATTTCATGAAATCCGAAAGCGGTGATATTATGGAATGTCCAAAATGTTCCAGGATACTTAAGCATATTGGTGTTGATTACGATAAACCATCAGTAATGTATACTTGTAATAAGTGTGATAATGAATTTCAGGATCCGTTAATTAAAGCTAAATGCCATGATTGCGGTGCAGACAACAAAGTAGACCGGCTACTTAAGAAGAAGGTCAAGAATTATCATCTGACCAAGCTGGGTGAAGATGCTGCAACCGGCAAGCTGCCTGTAAACCTTAAAGGTTTTGATGAACTGAATGAGATCATCAATGAAGATTATTTCCTTCGCTTGCTGAGTAATGAGATCGGAAGGAAAGCTATCGCAGATTTCGAAAGCACGATAGCTGCTGTTCAATTCTCTAATCTGACGGATCTGTTTCAGGGGATAGGAGAAGAGGGGCAGAAAAACCTCATCGAAGAACTCTTTGATCTCGTAAATCAGGATATTCGGTCATCAGACGGGATCATATTCAGTGACCGTATCACGATGCTGCTATTGTTTACTGAAGCAGACCAGGATAAAAGCCGAGGAGTGCTTAACCGTGTTACCAGTCATATTAAAAACCTGATAAGAGATAATTTTGATGGTTTTGAGGTGGAAATAAATGAAAATATGACTTCTGTTGAAGAGGGGAAGTCAGCCGAAATACAGTTACAGACTCTCTTAATGCCTTTTGAGGAAAATTCTGAATATGAATGATCTCATTTCATACTGGGCACAGGAAGGCGCCTCAGGATTCACCAGGATCTTTTGGTTCTACATGATATTTGAGCTTCCGAGATATATTCTCATGGATTATGCTCTTCTATTGGTATACACGATCAAGACTCGTTTTGGGGAAATGGATTATAAAAGCGCCAGGGAAGAGTTCTTCTCTGCAAAGCCATTTCTTTCGGTCATTGTGCCCGGTAAAAATGAGGGGAACAACTATTACCAATTAGTTAAGTCACTGGAGAATCAGACCTATCGCAATTTTGAGCTCATAATTGTTGATGATGGTTCTGATGATCATTCCGAGCTGATTGGAAGAAGCCTGGAGCGACAAGGCAAGATCGATCTTTTTATCTCTCAGGAGGACCGGGGAGGGAAGGCCTCGGCCGCCAATACAGCACTTCGGTATACTCGGGGAGAATTCATTATTCACCTGGATGCTGATTCCAGTCTTAAAGAAGATGCACTGGAAGAGATCATGATCCCCTTTTACATGGACTCGAAAATTGGTGCAGTAGGCGGGAATCTGGAAGTAAGAAATCCCGGAGACAGTCTCTCCACCACACTTCAGAAGATCGAATATAATATCTTCATTATGGTAGGCCGTATGGTCTCTTCTTCTCTGGGAATTCTAAGGATAGTGTCAGGTGCTTTTGGTGCATTTCGTAAAGAAGCCCTTGATAAAGTTGGAGGCTGGGATATTGGCCCCGGACTGGACGGAGACATCACGCTGAAGATCAGGAAGTTAGGATATAAGATCCATTTTGAACCAAAAGCTACGATCTTTACCTCAGTACCTAACACATTTATGAAACTTGCGAAGCAGAGACTACGCTGGAGTCGTTCTCTTGTCAGATTCAGGTTGAGAAAGCATAAGAACCTCTTCATGCCTTTTGATACTTTTGATATGGCTAATTTTATATCTGTAGCTGAAAATATCTTCTTTAACTTTATTCTGAATTTTCTGTGGTATATCTACATGGTGGACATCATCTTCAACTTCACCAACGAGATCTTCTATATAATAATCACCGGTTTCATCCTGTATTCCTTTTCAAAAGTACTGCAGTATATCGTAGTCCTGATTTTGTCTAAAGACTGGAAGGATAAGCTAAAGTATGTTATTTATCTCCCCGGGATGGTTTTGTATACCGGCTATTTCATGCGATTTGTTCGTACTGCAGCCTATATTAAAGAGTTATTCTTCAAGGCTTCATTTAAGGACAACTGGAACCCGGCTAAAACTTCTGAACAGGGCAGATTACTTGAAGAGCGAATAGACCAGGTCTTCGGGAAGGCAAGCTGATGCATCCTTATCACAAGATCTACCGATCATGACTCTGGAAGAAAAAGCTAAACTTATCAGCATCATCGAAGATCGTATCGAAGAGACAAAGTCCGCGATCGAAGAACTTACCGAACTCACCAAGCCGGTATCCCTGGATGCATCAATTGGGCGGTTATCACGGATGGATGCCATCAATAACAAAAGCATCAATGAAGCCTCGCTAAGGGATAAAAAAAAGTTATTGAAGCGTCTTGAGAATGCTCTCGAGAAGAGTCCCACGGATGGGTTTGGGAACTGTACTAAATGCGGTGATGAAATTCCCTTCGGCAGACTGGAGTATATGCCACATACTACAAGATGTGTGAATTGCGTGGGGTAAAGGAATAGTGTTTTCCTTTTTTAGGGATCGATCAGTTAGGGACTTTTCCAAAGTCTAGACTTTGGAAAAGTCTCGAAATGAGCTCCAACCAGATTCTCGATTCCTCCAAAATAATCAATAGGGAAATCAAGATTGATTGGGTACTCAGGCTTTTCATCATAATAGTAATATTGGAATGACGAGTATGGATAGTCTTCAATCTCTACCGGAATTTCATGCTTAAATGGATTTCCGTGTATATAAATAAAGACCTGATAAAAGTATTCCCGATCCTCTATCTCTCTTCTTTTAAAATTTTTCTGGAATAAGCTTCCTGTTCTGTTTTCCCGCCTATTGATGGATTGAGCATGCGAGCTAAATAAATTAGAAAGGTGCTTATAAGGTGCCTGGAGGCCTTTTATATGTGTTGAATAATTTTCCCAGATGAATTCTTGTTCCTGTAAACAGCGTACTTTAACCAAGAAATGAAAGTGATTTCTTATCAGGCAAAAAGCATAAGTATCAAAAATATGATAACAATGATGAAAGTATTTTTTAAGAAAAGTTGTGTAGTCGCCAGACGAATAGAATAAAGTTTCTCTGTTATTTCCCCGATTATAGATGTGGTAATATTTACCCTCTTCAAGTTTTCTCATCTCTCTCAATTTTTAACCAAATTAAATATTCATTTCTTTGGCTTACAGAAAAACTTCTATCTAATTTGGCACTTTAGAAAAGTGTCCACTTTGGAAAAGTCCCCCCTAATGAAAAACATCTTACTTTTTCTCACACCTATGCTCATCTGGGGCTCTACCTGGTATGCGATCAAATTTCAGGTGGGGAGCGTGGATCCGGTTTTTTCAGTGATATACCGCTTTGGAATAGCAGGAGTCCTTATGTTGGTAGTGTGCCGGTTTTGGGGTTTGAAATTAGACTTTAACCGAAAGGAACATGGATTCATACTATTGCAGGGAGTGCTCATCTTTGGCTTTAATTACTGGCTTATATACGTATCAGAATTATACCTGACCAGCGGTCTCGTAGGACTCATCTTCTCCCTCCTCGTTTTCCTTAATATCATTAACAGCCGGATCTTTCTGAAGACCCCTTTTGAAAGCAGGGTCATCCTCGGAGGACTGCTTGGTCTGATAGGTACTGCACTGGTTTTCCGGCAGGACCTGGCAGGCTTCTCCTTTTCGGACAGCAAGATCCTTGGGGTCGCACTGGCTCTTTCCGGGACCTACATTGCTTCGCTTGGCAATATAACTTCGGCACGCAACCAGAAAGCCGGCATCCCGGTGATTCCTTCCAATGCTTTTGGTATGACCTATGGCGCAGCGGCTATGCTGATCATCGCCCTGATAGCCGGCAAAACTATAACCTTTGAAAGCAGCCCATCTTATATCGGATCCCTGTTATACTTATCCATATTCGGATCCGTGATCGCTTTCGGTGCTTACCTGACTCTGATTGGCAATATTGGTGCGAGCAAAGCCGCTTATGTAAGCCTGATCGCTCCGATTATTGCACTGGTCATTTCCACGGTATTTGAAAATTATCAATGGACCGGCAGCAGCTTTACAGGAGCCTTTCTGATACTCGGAGGAAATACTATCGCTCTTTCGGGTAGAAAAAAGAGGGCCGCCATGCCACGTAATCCTGGGCAAAAAGTGCCCGTTGATACCCTGAAGGAAAATCTACCGGATAAGCTGACTAAATAGTGTTCCGGCTGTTCTGGCCGTACGGTTGTCGATATCATACACCGGATTCAGTTCACAGATATCCGCACTTACCAACTTGTTCTCAGACCTGATCAGGTCGATCACCTTCTGTGAATGCCGAAGTCCTATCCCATTCCATGCAGGTGCACTTACTCCCGGTGCAATCGAAGCGTCAAACACATCAAGGCATATGGTCAGATAAATATGTGAGCGGCCATCCATAAATTCCTTCAGCTTCTGGAGCGATGCACCCTCCCGTTCTAACACTTCACGGTTTGAGCAATATTGCACATCCAGATCTTCTGCTTTCCGGAATAATGAAGCTGTATTGTTGTCTTTATTGATTCCATAAACGAAATATTTCAGATCCATCCCAGACGCTGCTGCATGCTCATGTGCCTGCAGGAAGGGTGAACCGGAATGTCCTGCCTCTCCCACCGGCCGAAGATCGAAATGAGCATCAATATTCACGATACCTAACTTTGCACTCAGATGCTTTTCTCTCAGAAAATCTGCCACCCCTAGATAATGCCCGAATGCTGTTTCATGCCCGCCCCCGATCACGATCAGCTGTTTACCTTTTAGGAGGAGCTTATGTATTGTTTGACCGAGATACTTCTGAGCTCTTTCAAGTTCATCATTAGCAACCAAAATATTTCCAAGATCAGTTACCCGATGTCTTGGCTCGTGCCAGCTTATGGAACTAACATTTTTTCTAAGATGATCCGGACCCTCTTTAGCACCCACTCGTCCCTGATTTCGCTTTACTCCCTCATCCGAGGCAAAACCGATCATCACTCTTTCGGATACCGGTTCATTATCCATCAGAGACCTGCAGTCGACCACCTGATGAAGTCTGAACTGATCAGTATCATCCTTATCATCGACTCTTCCCGACCATACATCTTTATCCGTTTGCCGGTAGAATTGCTTATCCATGCGAGATACAATCATTTTCGATAATGGTGTATATCGGCTTCAATTGACCCTGATGATAGAATATATTCCGTACATCATCTGTGGGGAAAACTGCAATCCGTGCTCTTGAACCTACATGGATCACACCGGCATCCATCCTGAGTGCGAATGCTGCCCGGCAGGTCACTCCCGCCAGGGTCTCACTGATACTCAATTTTTCTGAAGCTCCAAGAATGGACGCCTGTGTCAACAGGTCTCCCATTGGAGCTGATCCGGGATTCCAGTCGGATGCGATCGCAAGACAGGCATCGTTATCCAGCAATTTTCTGCAGGGAGCTTGCTGCATTCCCAGTCCCAGAGAAGCTCCGGGTAAGGCAACCGCCACAGTTTCACGGTTTGCAAATGCCTCAATGGTTTCGGCATCCGTATTTTCAAGGTGATCAGCAGATACACATTTATTCCTGATAGCAAGCTTAGCTCCTCCGGGATGAAACTGATCTGCATGTACGGTAACCTGCATATCCAGATCCTGCAGACTCCTGATATACTTATCAGCCATCTTTATATCAAAAGCACCCTCCTCAACAAAAATATCGGCCCTCTCACATAACTCTTCTTTTTTGATCACCGGCATGACCTCTTCAATGAGTATTTTCAGGTAGTCCTCATGAGGCCCGATAAAATCCTTTGGTTTGATATGCGCTCCCAGAAAAGTAGGAACCAGTTCTAGTGGGGTCTGCTCATTGGCCTTATTGATGACTCTCAGAATTCTGAGTTCATCCTCTTTATTCAAACCGTATCCCGATTTTACCTCCGCAACAGTTATCCCAATCTTCAGCAACCTGTCAGCTCTTTCCAAAAGCCCTGTTAAGAGTTCTTCATCGGAAGCATTTCGTGTAGCCTCCACCGTGTCTGCTATACCTCCACCCGACTTAGCGATCTCAAGATAGGTTTTACCTTCAACCCGCATGGCATAATCTTTTGACCTTTCCCCGGCCCAGCATATATGGGTATGACAGTCCACCAGTCCGGGTATAGCTGTTAATGGTCCTTTTCCTTCCAGAAGCATTTTACTGTCCGGATTTTCATCTTTTAGGGTATCGAAGTTTCCAATTGCGGTCACATAGCCATTCTCGACCAGGACTCCACCGTATTCGGTGACCGGTAGCTCCTCGTCTTTTAGACTGCCATGCAGCGGAAGCGCATGCATGGTTATCAGCTGAGTAAAAGGACCATATAATTTCTTGTCACTCATATTATTTTAAATGATCAGATCGTGATCTTTACCTACTTCTGTGGCAATTTTATATCCTGCATCATGATGCCTGAAGATTCCCATAGCAGGATCATTATACAGCACCCTTTTGAGGCACTGCTCGGCTCGTTCGGTTCCATCGGCCACTACCACCATTCCAGCGTGCTGACTGAATCCCATTCCCACTCCGCCTCCATGATGAAAACTCACCCAGGTAGCTCCGCCGGTTGCATTAGACATCAGGTTAAGAAGGGGCCAGTCACTCACGGCATCTGTTCCGTCTTTCATACCTTCCGTTTCCCGGTTAGGCGATGCTACCGATCCACAGTCGAGATGATCCCGGCCAATTACGATCGGTGCCTTCACCTTTCCTGTCCGGACCAGGTCATTGAAAATAAGACCGGCTTTCTCACGCTCACCCATTCCCAGCCAGCAGATCCGGCAGGGCAATCCCTGGAATGCGATCTTCTCTTTAGCCTGTTTGAGCCAGTTAATCAGATGCGTATTTTCCGGGAATGCCTCCATCAAAGCCTGGTCCGTTGTATAGATGTCCTCTGGGTCACCTGACAACGCAGCCCAGCGGAATGGCCCTTTTCCTTCACAAAAGAGCGGCCTGACATATGCCGGTACAAATCCCGGAAAATCAAATGCTCTTTTTACTCCGCCCTGCTCTGCATAGGCCCGGAGGTTATTTCCGTAATCAAATGTTATGGATCCCCGATCCATCAGCTCAAGCATATAACGGACATGCCTTGCCATACTTTCAATCGCCCGGGACGTATATTCTTCAGGATCCTTTTTTCTTAACTCTAAGGCTTCTTTCAGGGTGATTCCGTGTGGCACATATCCGTTAAGAGGATCATGGGCAGAGGTCTGATCCGTCAGAACATCGGGAATGATATTATCTCTGATGAGTAACTCCAGCACATCCCCGATATCTCCAACCAGACCTACAGACAGATTCTTTTCCTGCATTTTCGCTTCAATGACCCAGCTGATGGCTTCATCATAAGAGTCGGTCATACGATCTATATATCTTGTTTTCATCCTCTTTTCGATCCTCTTAGGATCTATATCAACCCCGAGAAATGTGGCTCCTGCCATAGTTGCCGCAAGCGGTTGAGCTCCCCCCATCCCGCCAAGTCCGCCGGTAACCAGCAGTTTTCCTCTTAGATCCTTTCCGAAATGTTCACGGGCACAGGCCGCAAAAGTCTCGTATGTACCCTGCAAAATTCCCTGTGTGCCGATATAGATCCAGGACCCGGCGGTCATTTGCCCGTACATCATCAAACCACGCTCTTTCAATTCATTGAAGTGGTCCCAGTTTGCCCACTTTGGAACCAGGTTACTGTTTGCGATCAGTACCCGCGGAGCCTGAGGGTGTGTTCTGACGATCCCGACCGGTTTACCGGATTGCACCAGTAAACTGTGTTCTTCATCCAGCTCCAGTAAAATTTCAATGATCTTTTCCAGCGCCTTGCGGTTACGAACAGCCTGCCCGTTACCTCCATACACAATAAACTCTGACGGATCTTCGGCTACTTCCTCATCGAGGTTATTGAGAAGCATTCTTAATGGAGCTTCTGTCTGCCAGCTTTTTGCATTAAGCTTTTCCCCGGTCGGGGCTTTATAGTCCGGATGAGAAGCATACTGCTTCAGAAAATTTTTAAGCTTCATTTCCACCAAATTTAAGGAAGTTTTCAGCTTCCTGATTCCCGATCTAATTCTCTTTCCCACAATGTATTATGCACTATTCATTTTAGCAATTTTATGCGTATCTAAAACATGATATGAACCCTCATAACGTTCTGTTTGTCTTATAAAAGCAATTTCAATTGAACTGTACTATGTCACATCTTTATTCTCCTATTTCTTTCCGATCGGTTAAAAGCCGAAATCGTATCATGGTTTCCCCCATGTGCCAGTATTCTTCAGAAAATGGTTTTTCAAATGACTGGCACCTGGTTCACCTCGGAAGCAGGGCTGTTGGAGGTGCCGGCATTGTGATGACCGAAGGCACTGCTGTTTCACCCGAAGGAAGAATATCTTATGCCGATCTTGGTATCTGGAAAGATGAACATATTGAGGGTTTACGCCGGATAACAGATTTCATTAAGGCACAGGGGGCGATACCTGCTATACAGCTTGCCCATGCCGGTCGTAAAGGATCAAAAAATAAGAACTGGGAAGGCAATGACTATATGCCCCATCATGATAAAGGCTGGCAGATCTTAGCTCCCAGTCCTCTGCCTTATGAAAACGGCGATCCCGTTCCTAAGGAACTGAACATCAAGGGAATTCAAAAAGTTAAAGATGATTTCAAAGCCGCTGCCAGGAGAGCCCATGAGGCAGGTTTTGAGATCATAGAAATACACGGTGCCCATGGCTATCTGATCCATGAATTCTATTCTCCTCTCACAAATCATCGCAATGATAAGTATGGAGGTTCTTTTGAGAACCGTATTCGACTTTTGGTCGAACTTACTTCTGCTGTTCGTGAGAGCTGGCCCGAAGACAAGCCTCTATTTGTAAGAATATCTGCCAGTGACTGGGTTGAAAACAATGAATCATGGGATATAGCCCAGTCAGTAAAACTTTCTTCTATCCTAAAGGACAATGGAGTTGACCTTATTGATGTATCCTCTGGAGGAAACAGCCCTCAGCAAAAGATCCAGGGCGGACCGGGTTACCAGGTTTCATTTTCAGAACAGATCCGAAAAGAATCCGGGATCTCAACCGGTGCAGTAGGAATGATCACGGAGGCTATGCAGGCGGAGACTATCCTTCGTTCGGGTCAGGCTGATCTTATCATTATGGCCCGGGAATTCTTAAGGAATCCATATTTTCCTCTGAGATCTGCTCCTGAACTTCATGAAGACATTGAATGGCCGGACCAGTATAAAAGGGCAAAAATTTAAGATCCTGCTCTTTTCTGTTGTATTTATTCCCCTCCTGACTTATATAGGAATCATATAATTTAAATGGAGATGGGATATGGATCAGAAAGAAGCTTCTGCAACCTGGTTTGAGATACCCGTTACAGATATGAGCCGGGCCGTAACGTTCTATGAACAGATCTTTCAGATCAGCATGCATACCATGCAGATGGGGGATGACCTGGAAATGGCGCTTTTCCCCAGGGGTGAGCATAAGACCGGCGGTTCTCTGATAAGAAACCCTGACTTCTACCATCCGAGTAACACTCAGGGCCCCCTGATCTACTTAAATGCCAATCCGGACCTAAAGCAGGTAGAAAACAGAGTCGAAGCTGCAGGTGGCAAAATCACCATTCACAAACGTCAGATCTCTCCCGAATTTGGGTACATGGCCGTTATTGAAGATACTGAAGGAAACCGGGTTGCCTTATTCTCCGAAAACTGATCTGAGCCAATTTATCGATAAACATCAAATCAATATTATGAAGCTGAATCTACTTGTTTTTTCTACCCTGCTTACCGCATTCATATGGTCAGCCTGCAGCAGTCCGGCTCCTGACAAACCTATAGATCAGGTTTTTGAGGAATATTATCAGGAACGACTGCAGTTTAATCCTTTTGAAGCCACTAATATTGGAATCCAAGGCTATAATGATCAGTTTCCGGATCTGGTATCTGAAGAATACCTGACAGACCTGAAGGATTTCTATCAGCGCTATGTTGAGGAGGTAAAAAAATACGACACAAATGGTCTGAGTCAGGAACAGGCAATCAGCCGGGAAGTCTTGCTATGGGATCTTCAGGCAAAAATTGACGGGCTGGATCAGACTCCGGCGGTCATCGCCTCTCCCATTTATGGCCTTCCGATGTTCGATCTTATGCCGCTGACTCAGTTTCTTTCTATGCACTTGTATATGGGTCAGCTGGGAAGCGGTACCAATGCTCAGCCATTTGAAACGGTGGAAGATTATGACAACTGGCTGACTCGCATGGACGGTTATTTTGTATTCCTGGAAACGGCCAGGGAGCGCATGGATGAGGGTATCGAAAAGGGATATGTCTGGCCAAAGATCCTGACAGAAAGAATGATCGGTCAGCTGGAACCGCTGATCACTGATCCGCTCGAAGAACACTTATTCTATCAGCCTATCGTAAATATGCCGGAAAGCATCTCCGATACCGACCGTCAGCGTTTGACCGATGCCTATGCATCCATGATCATGAATCAGTTCAAACCCACACACCGGGAGCTTAAAAACTACTTAGAGAATACCTATCTGCCTGCAGGACCAACAACTGAGGCTTCCGGTATCGGTGCTATGCCCGGCGGACAAGAGCTTTATCAATATATGATCCGCATAAACACCAGTACAGACCTGACTGCCGATGAGATCCATCAGATCGGGCTGGATGAGGTCGACCGGATTCGCGGGGAAATGATGAAAGTAAAGAATGAGGTTGGTTTTGAAGGAGACCTGGAATCCTTTTTTGATCATGTTAGGTCGAAGCCCGAGCTTATGCCTTTTGATGACCCACAGCAGGTGATCGAGAACTTTGAGCGGATCCATGAGGTCATGAAGCCATACCTGAAGGATCTTTTTGACATGACCCCTAAAGCTGGTTTTGTGGTCCGCCGTACCGAGGCATTCCGCGAGGCCTCTGCATCAGCTCAGTATAATACCGGATCCAAAGACGGAAGCCGTCCTGGTATCTTTTATGTGCCTATTCCCGATGTCGACAATTACAATATGTATGCTGACGAAAGTCTCTTCCTCCATGAAGCTATTCCTGGACACCATTATCAGCTCTCACTACAGCAGGAAAATGCGGCTCTGCCGGAATTTATGCATGCTGAAGGACTCGGTGTTTACGTGGAAGGATGGGCCTTATATACAGAAGCACTCGGTCATGAACTGGGTCTTTATAAAGATCCTTACCAGTACTTCGGCAATCTCAGCAGTGAGATGCACCGTGCGATCCGACTGGTAGTTGATACCGGTATTCATGCCAAAGGCTGGACCCGGGAAGAAGCCATTGAATATTCACTCAATAATGAAGCAGAATCAGAAGCTTCCATAACCTCAGAGATCGAAAGATATATGTCGATGCCCGGCCAGGCACTTTCCTATAAGATTGGTCAGCTCAAGATCATTGAACTCCGCGAAAGAGCGAAAGAGGAACTTGGGGATGCATTCAGCATTAAAGAATTCCACAATCAGGTGCTGAATACCGGAAGTCTGCCCCTTGAAGTGCTTGAAACCAAGATCGATCGCTGGATAAGTGCTGAAAAAGATGCGATGATGTGAACTGTATCTAATTCTCCGGAGAGAAGAATTCCTCATCCCGTACTTGTACAGATGCGGCATAATATGCAGCACCCACTATGGATGCGTCATTCAGGAAGCTGGCTCCGCGAAATTTCGTTTTGATCTTGATGAAAGGGAAAGTTTTATCCGCTTTTTTACTGAGCTGTCCGCCAAGGATAAAGAGGTTGGGGTGGAAAAGCTCTTCGTAGTGTTCCAGGACCAATTGCAGCCTTTTAGCCCAGGTCTTCTTACGAATCCCTTCTTCCTTACGCACCTTGTTGGAAGCACGTTCTTCTACAGATATACCCTTGATCTCCATCATTCCCAGCTCGGTATTCGGGACCAGGATGCCATCCACAAAAAGAGATGAGCCAATACCGGTCCCAACACTTAATACGATCACAGTTCCTTTCTGTCCTTTTCCCACTCCGAAGGTCATTTCAGCCAGGCCGGTAGCATCGGTGTCATTGATCACACGGACGTCGCATCCGGTTATCTCAGAGAATAAATGATCGGCATCCGCGTCTACCCAACCCTCGTCCATACGGGTACAGGAAAGAACCACACCGTTACTGACAGCAGCCGGAAAAGCACAGCCAATCGGGCCATCCCATTCAAATTTTTTCACAACCTTGTGAAGCTTAGATATCAGTTTATGCGGGCGGGTATCCTCGATCTTATCAGTGGTCTTTTTCTTAGATACGATCACTCCCTTTTCTGTATCTACGATGGCACCTTTAATGCCGTAACTTCCGATATCTATACCTAATACTTCCAAGGGGCTGCGTTAGATTCCCGTTTCTGATTGGGTCTAATATAGTAATATAGTGATATAGTAAATAGAGGCCTTTATACCCTGAGGGACCTTTACACTTTTCCAAAGTGATGACTTTAGAAAAGTGTCTAACTACTTCTCTACCAGGATCCACCCTTCTTCGTTGACCATCTTTTTGGCATACTTCCACTTGATCTCTTTGGTTTCGCCTGAACTCATGTTCTGAATGGTCACATGATCATTACGGCCGGGTTCATCTTCCACATGCACCGGCTTAGGTTTATTACCACCGGCTCCCTGAGCAGCCTGTTGCTGGGCTTCCTGCTGCTGAGCACGGAGTCCCATGCCGGTTGAATCGGCATGCTGAGTTTCCATTCGGCTGGTATCGAAACGTGACTTCTCTTTCTGTGCCTGCTGCATCTTGGAAGTATCCACTTCGATCTCCGGAACAGATTTCCAGATCACAGATATCGCTTCCTGATTGATCTCATTCAGCAGCATCTTGAACATATCGAAAGCTTCCCGTTTATATTCCAGCAGCGGATCTTTCTGTGCAAATGAACGAAGACCAATACCTTCTTTCACTGAATCGAGCTCACGCAGATGCTCCATCCATTTCTCGTCAATCGTAGCCAGTACGGACGTTCTTTCCAGTGCTCTTGCCACTTCACGACCTTCATTCTCGATCGCTGCATCCACATCAACGATAATACCCATTCTACGGATACCATCTGTAAACACAACCCGGATCTTATCCGGACGGCTCTCTTTCTTGGCCTCAGCCATGTTCTTGATCGCACGGTACAGGGGCTGGGAAATACGGTCTTCTTTACGCTTATACATTTCAAGCGCTTTGGCGATGATCTCGTCCACGATCTCTTCTTCGCTCTTCTTGGACCAGGTCTCATCCATTTCAACATCAACAGCCAGTAATCGAAGGATGGTCTCCCGAAGGCCTTCATAATCTCCGGCTCCGGCATGTTCGCTGACCACTTTTTCGGTCAGGTCTTCAAGCATATCCAGGATGTCTGTTCTCAGCTGGTCTCCGAGAAGTGCATGCTTTCTCCGGGCATAGATCACGTTACGCTGATTATTCAGTACGTCATCATATTCCAGCTGACGCTTACGGATACTGAAGTTATTCTGCTCCACTTTCGACTGCGCTCTTTCAAGCGACTTGGTGATCCATGGGTGAGTAATGACCTCGCCTTCCTCAAAACTGAGTTTATCCATCACATTAGCCACACGGTCTGACATGAACATCGCCATCAGGTCATCTTCCAGTGAAACATAAAACTGTGATTCACCCGGATCTCCCTGACGTCCGGAACGACCTCTTAACTGCAGGTCAATACGTCGGGATTCGTGGCGCTCAGTACCCAGAATGGCAAGACCGCCTTTTTCTTTAACACCTTTAGCCAGCTTAATATCGGTACCACGCCCGGCCATATTCGTAGCTACAGTAACCGCGCCGATCTGACCTGCCTGCTTCACGATGTCCGATTCCCGGGCATGCTGCTTGGCGTTCAGAACATTATGTGGAATTCCGGCCCTCTTCAGCATACGGCTTAGTGTCTCAGACACATCAACCGACGTGGTACCTACCAGTACCGGCTGACCACTTTTATGATATTCCCTGATCTTCTCGATCGTGGCATTGAATTTCTCACGCTTGGTTCTGAAAACGAGATCCTCTTTATCATCACGAGCGATCGGGCGGTTAGTCGGAATAACCACTACGTCCAGTTCATAGATCTCATTAAATTCACCTTCTTCTGTTTCAGCTGTACCGGTCATACCAGAGAGTTTGTGGTACATTCTGAAATAATTCTGAAGGGTGATGGTTGCATAGGTCTGAGTGGATGCTTCCACTTTAACCTGCTCTTTAGCCTCGATGGCCTGATGCAATCCGTCAGAATAACGGCGCCCGGAAAGAACTCGTCCGGTATGCTCATCCACGATCTGAACCTTCCCATCCTGGACGATATATTCTTCTTCTCTTTCAAAAAGGGTATAAGCTTTCAGTAACTGGTTGACCGTGTGAATACGATCACCACGCTCAGCAAAAAGCCTGTGCAGTTCATTAAATTTCCTTTCTCTTTCAATGCGTATTTCCCGGAGTGCTTCTTCCTTTTTCTCCTTTTTGTAATCATCAGACCAGTCCGGATGATCTTCTATCTCACTGACTTTTTGCTCCTTCAGATCATCAATCTCTTTTTCTATCTCGGAGGTCTCTGTACCCAGATCCGGGATCACAAAGAACTCTTCATCTTCTCCTTTCTTGGTGATGAACTCCCTGCCCTTCTCGGTCATCTCAATACTGTTCATCTTCAGATCTACAGCATAGTACAGGTACTCATCTACGATGGGCATATTCTTGGCATTGTCAGCCAGATAGAATGACTCTGTTTTCTGGATCAGCTTCTGAATCTTGGGATCCTGCTGCATTTTGCGAAATCGCGAGTTCTTAGGATATCCCCGCTGGGCTCTGAAAAGTGCCAGTCCTGCATCATCTTCATTTCCCTCTTCCAGCAGCTTTTGTCCTTCTGATACCAGAGAAGCCACCAGTTTTTTCTGAGCTTCAACCAACGCCTCCATTCTTGGCTTCATCTCAATATATTTGCCCGACTTATTGTCATTAGGCACCGGACCTGAGATGATCAGAGGAGTTCGTGCTTCATCGATCAGGATGGAATCTACTTCATCAATGATCGTGTAATGATGCTCTCGCTGTACCAACTGCTCTTTTTCAACAACCATATTGTCGCGCAGGTAGTCAAAACCAAATTCATTATTTGTTCCGTAAGTAATATCTGCACGATAAGCTTTTCGGCGCTGGTCACTACTGGGCTCATAATGATCAATACAGTCAACGGTGAGTCCGTGAAAGTTGAATATCGGCTCGTTCCACTCGGCATCACGTTTGGCCAGGTAGTCGTTTACCGTTACCACGTGCACCCCTTTTTCAGCCAATGCATTCAGATAGGCCGGGAAGATAGCCACAAGGGTTTTACCTTCACCCGTTTTCATCTCAGCGATCTTACCCTGGTGCAGAACAATCGCACCCACCAGCTGAACATCGTAGGGCACCATATTCCATTCCACCTCATTACCACCCACTTTCCAGCTCTTACCTTTAAAGCGCCGGCAAGTATCCTTTAACACTGCAAAAGCTTCTGGAAGGATCTCTTCCATGGTACCCTCAATGATCTCGAGCTCTTCCTTTTCGAGCTCTTCCAGACGCTCTGCTAATTCCCTGTGCTCTCCCGCAGAGAGTTCTTCAATATCATCGAGTCTTATCTTCAGAGCTTTGATCTCTGCACGTGTATCAGAAGTGTTCTCTTTTATGAGTTGCTTGAAATAGGCTGTCTTTGCTTTGAGCTCATCATCACTGAGCTTTTGCATTTCCTCATCATAGGAATTGATCTTATCTACGATGGGCCGGATTGCTTTAATGTCTTTTTCACTCTTGGATCCGAATATCTTTGTAAGAATTTTACCGACTTTGTCTATCATAACAGGATTTAGCTCGCAATAAAGATTATATGAGGGTTGAAGTTAACCTTATATCAGAGGCTGTTCAACCATTAAGGAAGGTATTTAAAACAAATTTCGCGCCAAGTCAGGCTGACATGCCATTTTGGGAGGCCGCGGATGCAGAAAGCCGGCCACCGTTGACCGAAGACGGCACTTTGATCACACAGCGCGCTACCAAAACGCCAGACCAATGCATGCTATGAAGACACTTTACATTTCTGACCCCTTCTCTTTCAGATCTCGTAGCTAAGAGAGTTAAAAAAAATTGAATCTGGGTGAAATTAAAAGTTAAGATTTTCTCTAATTCTGCTTATATTGTTAGCCTTTTTCGGAATAGAAATTGAACGATAAATTCCTGATTCATGAAACGTACATATCAACCAAGTAATAGGAAGCGCAAAAATAAGCACGGATTCCGTGATCGCATGTCTTCTAAAAACGGACGCAAGGTACTGGCACGTCGTCGTGCAAAAGGCCGTCACAAGCTTACTGTAAGTGATGAAAAGAAAGGAGCTAAGTAACGCTTCTGCTTCTGATCAAGGTAATTTTACCTTACCTAAGTCTAAGATCTTACGTGGCAAGCGAAACCTTCAGAATATATTCTCAGATTCAACTGTCCTTTCAACGGATAGTCTGAATCTGCGTTTTGCCACGTATGATAACGCAACTCCCTCCTGGCGGGTCGGTTTTATCTCACCCAAAAGAACCGGTAATGCCGTTAAACGCAATCGAATGAAGCGCCTCATGCGTGAAGCTTTCAGGCAGCAGCGTTCTATTGTGGATGAGATCATGAAATGCAATACAGCTGACCTGCACCTGATCCTTATGAGCCGAACCACCGACATACCCTATCAAACAGTATTTCAGGATGTGGCAACACTGCTTGATGATATGCGTAGTCGACTCTGCCCAAACCAAACTTCTTAAAAACTTTTTCCATTGGATAAAAATACAGCGACCGGACTTGTACTAATTTTCTTACTCATGATCGGCTGGTTTTACTATACCATGCCTTCTGAAGAAGAATTGGCACTCCAAAGACAGGAACAAGCCATTCAGGATAGCCTGGCAATTGTTGAACAACAAAGACAGGATTCACTTGCAGCTCTCGACTCCACGGTACAGGATGAACCCATCGGTCCGACCTATCGGGAACAACCTGACCGTAATGCCGTTCCTGAATCAGGGATATTTAGTACAACCGAGCAGTTTCAAGAGGAAAGGATCATTGTTAATACTCCTCTGTATACGGTTGAATTTACCAACAAAGGTGCAGGACCATCATCTTTCCAGCTTAAGAAATATGATACCTGGGACGGACAACCGGTTCAGCTGATCAGAGACACTACCCGGTCTGCATACAACGTTGGATTCCTTTCTACCGAGAATTATAACGTCGAGACTCAGAATATCATTTTTGAGTCTCTGAATAATGAGTCTTCCATTCAGATCAATGAAGGTGGAAGCAGAGAGATACAATACCGCCTGACCGTTGAGGGTGGACGCCAGCTGCTATATACCTACACACTCAATGGCGACAGCTATGAAATAGATTTTGAAGTGCAGTTCATTGGCCTGAAAGATTATGTAGTTGGAAATGCTGTTGATTTCGGCTGGACCTCTCCCCTTAATTTTACAGAGAAAGACAAAGTTCAGGACGCATTGGTTACTTCTGCTTATGTGTATACCGGTGGAGAGCTGGAAAATGTTAAGCTAACTGAAGCAGGCAGGTCTGAACCAACTTTTAACGGGCAGGTAGACTGGGTCGCAACAAAAACAAAATTCTTTACTCAGCTGATCAAGCCTCAAAGCCCGACTGAAGCAGCCCTGATCACTGCAGAAGTGACCGGAGAAACTGATAACCCGGATACCAAGCACTTATACACATCTTCCATCCGTACCGATATCGGGTCTGAAGGAACTGCTTCTTTCCGTATGTACCTAGGACCCATGAAGTACAAGGAACTGAAACAGGTTGATGAGCACGCCTACGACATGGTTGACGTAGGCTGGAGCTGGTTACGCTGGTTTTCTGATCCCTTTGTAAGATTCCTGGTCATCCCGTTCTTTGAATTTATGAGTGGCGCCATTGGCAGTGTAGGCCTGGCGATCATTATCTTTGCTGCCGGCGTAAAGCTGGTGCTTTCTCCCCTGACCTTTAAGTCATACAAGAGTATGGCTGCTATGCGTGAACTACAGCCTCAGCTCAAGGAAGTTCAGGAAAAATATAAAGACAATCCGCAGAAGCAGCAGCAGGAAACGATGAAACTTTATAAGAAAAATAAAGTCAATCCTCTCGGCGGATGTCTTCCTAACCTACTCCAGTTCCCGATCCTGATAACACTTTGGAGATATTTCCAGAATTCGATCCTGATCAGGCAGGAAGAATTTCTATGGGCTGCTGACCTTTCAGCTCCGGATTATATTCTGGAGCTACCCTTTAGCATTCCATTTCTCGGCGATCAGTTAGCAGGTTTTGTGCTTTTTATGACTGCTGCGATGGTAGTGCAGTCGAAATTAACCGGTGGAATGAGCGGAGGCGGAGGCGGCTCCAATCCGATGGCAGACCAGATGAAGATCCTTCAGTATATCTTCCCGATCATGCTGTTATTCATCTTCAACAATTTCGCATCAGGACTGAGTTTGTATTACCTGGTCTTCAACGTTCTGTCGATCATTCAGCAGTTCTTCATTAACCGTTCTATACATAACGCCAAAGAAGCCACTGCTAGCTAAAAGTTTTTTACTTTATGATCATGATGCTCTCACCAGTCAGTGAAAATTTATGATCAGCAAAGCGCTCGGGCATTATCCGCATATTCGTTTCAGAGAAGATGAGAAGCTTCTCTGGAATCCTGTGCTCAGAAAATCATTTAAAGTTCGCCCCGAAGAGCGAGTACGATTACAGTTGGTTGAGTATTTCCTGAGTCAGGCAGGGTACTCTCGCAGCCGGATGTCATTCGAAACTCCGGTGAAGCTTCAGACTGATAAGACACTTTCCCGTACCGACCTGATATGTTATGATGATGCTCTACAGCCTTATTTACTCTGTGAGTGTAAATCAAATAAGATCGCTTTGGATGAAAAATCCGCACAGCAGATCAGCCGTTATAATACGATCATCGGCGCTCCATATCTTCTCATCAGCAACGGTATTACCGACTACTGGTTTGAAGTGAGCGGAGAAACTCCAACTGCTCTTCATGAGATCCCGGAAAAGTTCAGTAAAAAAAATGACCCCATAAGAGATACTCCATACTGGGCCGAGAGGGGATTTCTGAAAGCAGATTCGTGCATCCTCAAAGAAGAGGCTTCATTATCTCTGCTTGTTAAGTATTTTGCCGATCCGTACAAACCAGTCAAATACCTCCATTTTGAAGGAATGCCACCGGAATTGGGACTGGAACATTACTATGCGATACATTCTGTCAGTAACCATCAGAGAATCGCTATTACTTTTTCAGCCACTCCCACTGATTCCCGTTTTAATGCCATACTGAATACAGAAGGTAATAATGTAGCCTACCTGTCAATATCTTTATCTGATGATGAGCTCCGGGCACTGGGTGAATCTGCTTCCGGGAAGCAGATCAAAGCATTAAAAAATGAGCTTCTGACACCGCTGACAAATAATTCTGATGAACTGATACCGGTTCTGCACCGACTGCTTACTTCTCTTTGACTTAGCATTCAGTTTCGACGATCTTAATTCTGAAATTAGATTACTGAATTATTTTAAATATTCACGCAGATTAAATCTCGAACTATGTATCAAAAGCATCGTCAAAAATTATTCTCACTCTTCGACGACAACCAGAAAGGAGCCGTTTTTATTCAGGGTGCAGAGATATCCTATCGCTTCAATACCGATTATGAATATCCATTCCGGCAGGAATCAAATTTCTGGTATCTGACCGGGGTTAACGAACCTGAATGTGCTCTGATCCTGGATCTGAAAAATGAGGATTATCATCTCTTTATTCCAAAGAGAGATGCCAGTTATGCGGTCTGGCACGGATATGTCAATTCCCGTGAATGGTATATGGATACCTATAAGCCGGACCACCTGCATTATATAAACGACATTCTGACTGTCCTGAATGAGATTGGACCGGACAAGGTCTATTGTCTGAATGAAGAGCAGGCTGAATTCCTTGAGGGCCTGAACAAAAAGCTGGAAACCGATACAGAGTCCCTTGAGGATGCTCTGACCTATTGCCGTGTTCTCAAAACAGAGGGCGAACTGGATCTTATGCGTGAGGCAGCAAGAGTCAACAATCTTGCCCACCTGACGGTGATGAGACAGATCCGCCCCGGAATGATGGAATACGAACTCAAAGGTATCTTTACCAAGGTTCAGCACGAAAATGGACTGCTTCAGGATGCGTATAACGGCATCTTCGCAGGCGGTAAGAATTCTGCTATTCTTCACTATGTGGAAAATAACAGCCGCGTAAATGACGGGGACATGTTCCTTTTGGATGCAGGTCATGAATGTAAAGGATACGCTTCTGATATTACACGTACCTACCCGGCCAACGGAAAATTCACGAAAGCTCAGGCCTCTGTTTATCAGGCAGTACTGGATGCACTTAATACGGTAATTGAGATGGTTGAACCCGGGGTAAAGATGGAAGATCTTCATATGCATGCGGCACGCATAATGATGGAAGGTCTCAAGTCTGAAGGGCTTATTACCGGATCTATGGATGATATCATGGAGAATAATATATTTGCTCTGTTCTTCCCTCACGGTCTGGGTCATTTCCTGGGACTCGATACTCATGATGTTGGCGGATATCCAAAAGGAGTGGAACGGATCGATCGTCCCGGCATTCAATTTTTGCGCGCCAGAAGAGAGCTTCAGCCTGGAATGGTAATCACGGTCGAGCCTGGTATCTACTTTGTTCCGGCATTGCTGGAACCTGCACTTAAGGATGAAAAGCAATCAGAGTTCCTGATCGCAAGCCGGTTGCGTGAACTCTTTGATTTCGGGGGTATCCGGATCGAAGATGATATCGTTGTCACGGATGATGGCTATGAAAATCTGACCAATGTACCTAAAGAGATCAGTGATATAGAGCGGACTATTGGCAGATAATTACAGATCATGACTTAATTAATGGCTATATCCTGTATTAGGATATAGCTTTTTTTTTGCGTTTGCTCAGATTCTACTTTTTGCATCATTTATAGCCAATACTTCTTATCCTTATTTCCACAAATAAATATGACGTCCTATGAATATTGCCCGATATACTTTCCTTATAGTTATTACGCTGGTACCCATCGTGGCCACAGCCCAGAACTATCCCGAATCATTAAGCCTCAAAGAAATCTTTCATGAGCCGTTTATCCCGGGAACCCGCCCAAACTTCAGTGGCTTTTCACCGGATTCAAGAACCCTTTATTTCCGTTGGGATGACTCTGCCGGAACTGATATCGACCTGTTTAAAACAGACCTTCGCGGAAAAAATATCGAAGAGGCAGGCGATGATGTACAACTTAATTATACTCTGTCACCGGACGGAAATTATATGATCTATAATGAGCGTGGCGACCTGTTGATCGCCAATGCTGATTTCAGTAATGAGCGGGCAGTGATTGCTTCAAAAGGTTTTGACTACAATGCTACATGGAATGCCGGAAGTGACCGCTTTGCTTTTGTACAGAACGGTGATATATGGATCTCAGGTGTTGACGAAGCATACCTGAAACAGGTAACCCAGCGCTCTGATGGTGAGCCGGGTTATTTCATTATTGGCTGGCTGGGGGATGATCATCTTGCGGTTAGTCAATCCGATAACTCAGATTATAAAACCTACTATTTTCCAGAATATGTGGATACATATGTTGATGACGGAGCTTCCCGCAGAGGTGTTTCAACCAGTATTATCTCCGTGATTGAGATCGAATCCGGAGACAAAAAGGAATTGTTAAAAGAAAAAGGCTGGGTTTCAACCGATGTCAGCGCCGACGGTAATTATATTGCCATAGACTGGGCAGATGCTCCCATGAAGCGTCGTCAGATCTCTGTATATGATCTTGCAAGTGACACCACACTCACCGTTTTCGAGGACTCTACTCAGGGCTGGTTATACGGACGCAGCATGGCCTTTGCCCCATCCGGTAACACGCTAATGCTGCAAAGCGAAAAAGACGGATGGAATCATATATACACTCTTTCCCCGGATGGAAGTAACCTGCAACAGCATACCTCCGGCGATTATGACATTCCTTACGTGGAATGGCTGGATAAGAACACAATGCTTATTGCCTCCTCCGCATATGACCCGGGTGATATTCAGCTATACCGTCTGGACCTTAGAAACAATAATCAGACACAGCTCACTGAGGCCGATGGACACCGGCGGGGATTTCAACTGAGTCCGGATAAACGATATGTGGTTTACTCCAAAACCTTCTTCAATGAACCCTTCGACCTTTACCTCACGGAGGTTTGTAAAAGAGGATCTGAGCGAAGGATAACCCATTCAGTTCCTGAGTCATTTAATGACTATGACTGGCAAAAGGAAGATTATATCCGCTTTACCGGCAGAGACGGAGAAACCGAGATCTCCATGAGTGTTCTCAAACCCGAGGCACTAAACCCTGCCGGAAATCCGGTAGTAGTTTTTGTTCACGGAGCCGGATCATTGCAGAATGTTTATAAAGGATGGTCCAGTTCATACTGGAGAGAGTATCTCTTCAATCAGTTCCTGACCGAGCAGGGGTACTACGTGATCGAGGTAGACTATCGTCACAGTACCGGTTACGGACGTAAGTTCAGAGAAGACGTCACGAACTGGATGGGAAAATATGAGACCGAAGATATCGAAGACGGCCTCGCTTATCTGGCTGATAATTATCAGTCTGCTGACACTTCCAGAGTAGGTGTTTACGGAGGTTCTTATGGTGGATTCATGGCTCTTTATACGGTTAGTGTATCTCCAGATAAATTTGATGCTGCTGCTGCATTACGTGCCGTCACTAACTGGGACAATTACTATTACACCAATCCATGGTACACACTGCCAAGACTCGGAACACCGGAAGAAGATCCTGAAAATTACGAGAGGAGCTCTCCGATCAGCTATGCAGACTCACTGGAAAAACCGGTCCTTATTCTTCACGGGCTCATTGATAATAATGTAGGTTTCCAGGATGCTGCTCAGTATATAGAAGAGCTGATCCAGAATGGAAATGAAAACTTTGAGATGATGATGTATCCTTCTGAGAGACACAGCTTCAGAGATCAGGATGCCTGGTATGATGAATATCGCCGTATCTTTACTTTTTTTGAAGAACACTTAAAATAAACCTCGTAGATGCGCATCCTCTACCTCATCCTGGTCAGCCTGTTCAGCATACTTTTCCTTTTCTCTTTATGTATGATGACCCTGGGAAAGATATTCTCTCAGCCGGGGTACACCGGAGAGAAAAGTGACCATTTCAACGGAACTATTTTTAAGAATACCGGACAGGTCCCTTCAAAAGGGTTATTTGATGTGCTGAAATGGTACATGACCCGGGAACAGGGAGAGTGGACAGAGGTATCTGAAAGTGAAGTCTCATTTGCAGAACCACAAAGTAGTCCTCCCGACAGTGGTATGGTGGTTACTTATGTAAATCATTCCACCTTTTTAATTCAAACAGCCGGGATGAATATTCTGACGGATCCGGTATGGAGTGACCGGGTAAGCCCTCTTTCTTTTGCAGGACCGAAACGATTCCGGCCACCGGGAATCCGTTTCGAAGATCTCCCTAATATTGACCTGATTATTATCAGCCACAACCATTACGACCATTTAGATATCGAAACACTACGTCGGTTAAATGACCGGTTTGAACCTTTGGTGATAACCCCATTGGGTGTGTCAGAATATCTTAACCAGGAAGGCATTAACCAGACAGCGGAACTGGACTGGTGGGAAGAAAATACCCTGAGTGATTCTTTTAAAGTTCACTCCGTTCCTGCTCAGCATTTCTCCGGAAGAGGATTATATGATCGCGATAAGACCCTATGGTCCGGGTACCTGATCGAAGCCGGAGGCCGTAAGATCTATTTTGCAGGAGACACGGGTTATGGCGACTTCTTTAATGAGATTGGAAGTCGTTTTGCACCCATTGATCTGGGTCTAATTCCCATAGGTGCTTATCAGCCCAGATGGTTCATGAAGCCCATGCATATTGATCCCTCGGAAGCAATACAGGCACATAAAGATATCGGTGCTGTCAAAAGTTTTGGCATGCATTTTAATACTTTTCCAATGGCTGATGACGGGATGCAGGATCCTCTAAATGACCTCCAAAAAGCACTGGAAAACAGTAATCCCGGCCCGGTTGATTTTTCTGTCGCCCAGGAAGGGAGATCTATCAGACTCTTCTGATTTTCTGAGTCAAAATCTTCATAAGCAGCCCATTCTTTTTTATATTCAGGCATGTCAACAGAAAACTATCGTGCGCTTACCAGAAAGTACCGTCCTCACACCTTCGGGGATATCGTTTCTCAGGATCATGTAAGCAATACTCTTATCAATGCGATCAAACAGGGCAGGCTGTCTCATGCCTATATGTTCTGTGGTCCCCGTGGTGTCGGAAAGACTACCATGGCTAGAGTTCTTGCACGTACGATCAATGAACTGGATGACAGCATCGACGGCGAGTCTCTGAATCAGACCCTGAATATCGTTGAGATGGATGCCGCTTCGAACAATAAGGTGGACGATGTGCATCATCTTCGTGAAAGCGTTCGAATACCTCCACAAAACGGGAAGTATAAGGTCTTCATCGTGGATGAAGTCCATATGCTCAGTAAAGCAGCTTTCAATGCACTGCTGAAAACACTCGAAGAACCTCCGGAACACGCCATTTTCATCTTTGCCACAACTGAACCACATAAGGTTCTCCCTACGATTCTGTCCCGGGTACAGCGCTTTGATTTTAAACGCATCGCAGTTGAAGAGATCGTTCAGCGTTTACGGAAGATCTCACTGGATGAGAATATCAGTATAGATGAAGAATCACTCCATGTGATCGCTAAAAAAGCAGATGGTGCCTTGCGGGATGCTTTGGGACTAATGGATCAGGCCATCGCCTTTTGTGGAGATACCATCACCCATGATGAATTACTCAAGGCACTGAATGTGGTTGGATCCGACCGCCTGTTTGATTTCATGAACTGCGTGAAAGAACATGATGCAGATGCCGGGCTGAAACTGATCGACCAATTGCTTCAGGATGGCTATGATATTCAGGAATTTCTGATCGGGTTAACCGAGCATTTAAGAAATTTATATATCGCTCATCACAGTGAGCAGATGTATCTGGTAGAAGCCTCTGATGAGACCAAAAAAAGATACAGATCAACTGCTACAGATTTTAACCGCGACGATCTGATGCGCATGCTTCATATCGTCAGTGAATCACAGATCAAGATCAAGGATGCCAGTCAGCCTAGAATTCAGTTTGAGATCGCTCTTCTGAAACTGATCCATATGGAGCGATCTGAACAACTCGGAAAACTTCTGGGCGAGCTTGATCAGTTAAAAAAAAACTCTAAGAACTTCCTGAATGGAAGTTCAGCAAGCAGCTCTTCTGTTAACGGTCAGCAGAACGCTAGCACGGCCCAGGAACCCGCGCAGAAAGAAGAATCTCAGTCACATGAGTCTGTAAACAAAGATGAGCTTCCGGTAAAGACCTCAGATACTACCGAATTAAACGGGCAGGTATCAGACGATCTAACCAGTGTAAATGAGCCGCCTGACTTTGTAACGGAGGAGGAATCCCTCAATGAAATAGTTCAGGAACAGGAAGATGATGACGAATTCGATCTCGGCAGACCGGCCTTACAGACCGACCTGAATAAGCGGGTACAGGCACATAAAGAAGCCACATCAACTGCTGTAGCAGAGCCGGTACAGAGCGAAGCTGAAGAGGAAGCCCCTGAGAAGATCACTCTTCATTATGTTCAGGAAAAATGGGATACCTATCTGGAATCACTAAAAGGTGATGTTCCTATGATGCTGCACCTGCAGCTTGAGAGAGCTCGCCTTGGAAAACTGGAAGGAAGGGAACTCACCCTGCAGTGTAATGATCAGTTTGCAATGAAAATGCTTGAAGAACAGTCACTGGAACTGGCAAAAAAGCTAAAGGAATGTGTAGGCTGCATGCTGCGTTTTAATATTATTGTCAAGAAAGACCCGACTCAGAAGACTAAGGAAATGAGTCCCTATGAGCGTTTCAAACAATTACAGCAAAAAGACCCTATGATCCGTGATATAGTTGAGATCTTCGGGGCAGAACTTGAATACAAAAGCTAAAAGAGATTATGGACAATTTTAACATGGCCGACATGTTCGGCAAGATCCAGGAAATGCAATCTAAAGTTCAGGAAGCACAGGAAAAGCTTGGCGAGATCATCGTGGAAGCTGAAGCCGGTGGTGGAATGGTCAAAGTGAAAGCCAATGGAAACCGTCAGGTTATCTCCATTACTCTCGATAAAGATGTCATTGACCCGGATGATAAAGAGATGATCGAAGACCTGATCGTAGCAGGGGTTAATAAAGCCATGGAGAAAGCAGAGGAAGCAGCAAAAGAAAAAATGCAGGAAGCGTATAAAGGCATGATGCCCGGCGGCGGAATACCCGGCATGGATATGTCCAAGTTCGGTCTCTGATCAATCAAAAAGTGAAGAATTAAAAATAAGCTGACCGGCTCCTCAATTTTTCATTTTTAATCTTCAATCCTATATACCCGAATGCAGATAACCTCTGAATACCTTGAAAGGGTGATCGAACAACTGGCTAAACTCCCCGGTACCGGACGAAAATCAGCTCAGCGTATAGCCATTCACCTGTTAAAGCAGAATAACGACCAGGTACTGAAGCTTGCAAACGCACTAATCGACCTGAAGAATAAAGTGATCCGATGCTCCGTCTGCGGCACAGTGGCCGACCAGAACCCCTGTACCATTTGTAGCAATATAAAGAGGGAAAATGGCCAGATATGTGTGGTTGAAGAATTTAATGATGTATATATCATTGAAAAGACCAATGAGTTCAGAGGCCGGTATCATGTCCTGGGTGGAGTGATCTCTCCAATGGATAATGTGGGCCCGGATGATCTGCGAATTCAGGAACTTCTGAAACGGGTCGGCAATGAGGATGAAAATATCAGTGAAGTGATCCTTGCTCTAAATCCCGATGCTGAAGGTGAAGCAACCTCCTATTACATCAATAAACTCCTCAAAGCCTATGAGGTGAATGTGACGCGAATTGCTTACGGCATCCCGATGGGAACTGAGCTCGAATTTATCGACGAGGCCACTCTCAGCCGTGCATTTGCCACCAGGAATAATTTTTGATGCTTTCAGAATTAACGGTGAGTCTACCACTAAAAAGCTCTTTTTCTTGATCCATATGCATTGATTTACTTGAGCATCACCAGATCAGTGTATCACTATTTCTGGTAGTTAAAATCATAAAAGAATTCAGCCATATTTAATTTTAATCTCAATTCTTAATTGATCCAGCGAATAAACTTTAACAGAAAACGATGCAGTGTTTGCGTACCCTGCCTAAAAAAATCTGACTATGAACAAACTGGTACTTTTTTTCACGATCATCTTAGCTATTACAACCTCGGCTGAAGCCCAGAATCGCACATACTGGCAACAGCACGTAGATTACACCATGGAAATTGATGTGGATGCAGCCAATCATCAATTTACCGGTACACAGAAACTGGTCTACACGAATAATTCTCCGGATGTACTGGACCGGGTCTACTACCATCTTTATTTCAATGCATTCCAGCCCGGCAGTATGATGGACAAACGATCCCGAACGATCGCCGATCCAGACGGTCGCGTTCGTGACCGAATCTATTATCTTGAAGAGGATGAGATCGGTTATCAGCGCATTCAGTCGCTGAAACAAGACGGGCGTGATGTTGAATATTCTGTGGAAGGCACTATCCTTGTGGTCGAACTGAATAAAGCGATCCAGCCGGGAGAAAGCACTACATTCGATATGGAATTCGAAGCCCAGGTACCTTTACAGATCCGACGTTCCGGATGGAATAATGCGGAAGGTGTTGAGTTCTCCATGTCGCAGTGGTACCCAAAACTTTCTGAGTATGATTTCCAGGGATGGCATCCTAACCCATATGTAGGCCGCGAATTTCACGGTGTATTCGGTGACTTTGATGTTAAGATCAGTATCGATAAGGATTATGTTCTCGGAGCTACCGGTGTCATTCAGAATCCAAACCAGGTGGGCCATGGATATGCTGATGAAGCAGATGTAAACCTCCCTTCGGGAGATAAAATCACTTATCATTTCAAAGCTGAGAATGTGCTCGATTTCTTCTGGGGAGCAGATCCGGATTTCACACATACCACCGCTCAGGTTCCGGGCGGCCCTGAACTGCATTTCTTCTACCAGGAAGAAATGGTTGATATAGAAGCCAACGCTCAGCAGAATGCTCAATTCAAAGCAAACTGGGAGGCACTTCCTGAATACACTGTAAAAGCATTTGAGTACGCGAATGAGAACTTTGGAGAATACCCTTATCCTCAGTTTTCCGTGATACAGGGTGGAGACGGTGGAATGGAATATCCTATGGGAACACTGATCACCGGTGGTCGCGGTCTGGGATCATTAGTAGGAGTAACGGTTCATGAAATGTATCACAGCTGGTACCAGAATGTACTGGGAACCAACGAATCCCTCCTCGCCTGGATGGATGAAGGCTTCACTTCTTTTGCATCCTCAGAGACCATGGCCAGTTTATTCAACCGTGAGGGCAATGTTCATGCAGGTTCCTACAGAGGGTATCGCGGGCTCGCATTGAGTGATATTGAAGAACCGCTGACTACACACTCAGATCACTTTAATACCAACCGTGCTTATGGCACTGCTTCTTATTCCAAAGGGGCTGTATTTCTGTATCAGCTCAGCTACATCATTGGTGATGATGCTTTCCGTAAAGGTATGCTGAACTATCATGAGACCTGGAAGTTAAAGCATCCGACTGCACTGGACTTCCTGAATATTATGGAAAAAGAATCAGGTATGATCCTGGACTGGTACTATGAATACTTTGTACAGACTACCAAAAAGATCGATTATACCGTTGGTTCAGTAGTCGGAGATGCAAATAAGACCGTGGTTGAATTAAAAAGAGAAGAGCTCACTCCAATGCCTCTTGACGTGATGGTAGAATACACGGACGGAAGTTCCGAATTATTCTATATCCCGCTTCGCATCATGCGTGGTGAAAAGCCAAACGAATACGATATGGAGCGCACTGTACTCGATGACTGGATGTGGGTGTACCCATCATATAACATGACTATTAACCGCCCGGCATCTGAGATCAGCCGTATCATGATAGACCCTTCAGAAAGAATGGCGGATGTTAATCCTGAAAATAATCTTTTTGACGTACAGTCAATTCTCGGAAACTAATTTAAATTATGAATTGCCGGAGCATTTCTCCGGCATTTCTATATTCATCAACTTTAGGTAATGGCAAAAAAAGACTACGCTAAACTAGCAATTGAAGCCCATAAAAAAAGCAGAGGCAAGATCTCTGTTGAGGCTAAAATGCCTCTCGAAACTAAAGACGACCTGAGTATCGCATATACTCCCGGAGTCGCAAAGCCCTGCGAAGAAATTGCAGAGAATAAAGAGAAAGCATATGATTACACTTCTAAAGGCAATCTGGTCGCCGTAGTAAGTGATGGTTCAGCGGTGCTTGGACTTGGCAATATAGGACCTGAAGCAGCTTTACCGGTAATGGAAGGAAAAGCTGTACTATTCAAGAAATTTGCTGATGTAGATGCGGTTCCTATTGTGCTGGACACACAGGATACCGAAGAAATTATCCATGCCGTTAAGATGATCGCTCCAACTTTTGGCGGGATAAATCTGGAAGATATTTCAGCACCGCGATGTTTTGAGATAGAAGACCGGTTAAAAGCTGAACTACCGATTCCGGTTTTCCACGACGACCAGCATGGTACTGCGATCGTGACACTGGCTGCTATGTATAATGCTGCCAAGATCACCGGAAAGAAATTCAAAGACCTGGATATTGTAATCAATGGCGCGGGTGCTGCCGGAGTAGCGATCGTTGAATTACTCTTTGAAGCCGGAGTACATGAGGTGATCATGTGCGACAGCAAGGGGATCATCCATAAAGACCGTGACGACCTGAATCCGGTAAAAGAGAAAATGGCTGAAATGACCAATAACAGTCGGAGAACCGGCGGCCTTGAAGATGCTATTGCGGATGCTGACGTGTTTATTGGTGTATCTGCGCCCGGAGTTCTTACTCAGGATATGATCAAAACGATGAAGGGTGATCCCTGGATCTTTGCGATGGCGAATCCTATTCCCGAGATCATGCCTCATGAAGCCAAAGAAGCTGGTGCATCAATAATCGCGACCGGCAGATCAGACTTCCCTAATCAGATCAATAATGTGCTCGCATTCCCGGGTTTATTCCGCGGTGCATTAGATGCCAGGGTTTCGAACCTCACCACAAAGATGTTCATTGATGCTGCAAAAGCAATCGCTGACAGTGTGAAGGAGCCGACCCCCGATAAAATTATCCCCAGCCCTTTTGACGAGGGAGTACCCGAGCTTGTCGCAAAGGCGATCAAAGATAACAGGTAAGAAATTATAAGTACCAGAGCTTAGGGACTTTTCCAAAGTACCCACTTTAGAAAAGTGACGCCCTAAATTATAATATGTGCAAAGAGACCCACTCAGGGTCTCTTTTTTTGGTCAGTCTGCCGAACTTTAGAAAAGCAGGGACTTTGGAAAAGTCCCCACTTAAGCCCTCTTAATTACCGCTTTTCGCCGGTCTCTTCCACCGTATCGGATCTGCCGGAGTAGGAATGATCGGATCTGAATAATTTTGTAGTAACCTTAATGCTTCCTGTATAGAGGCTTCGAGCTGAGGATCACCTCCTTCAATAACATCCCTGGGATTCTGCATTACTTCGATGTCAGGAGCAACTCCTTCCGCTTCCACATCCCATTCTCCATCCATATTATAGAAACCACCACGTGGGGCAACCATTCGGCCACCGTCTACAAATCTTGGAGTATCCCAGGTTCCTACCAGTCCACCCCAGGTCTTAGCTCCGACCAAAGGACCGATCTCCATTTTACGGAACATGAAGGGTAGTAAATCCCCGCCGGAACCGGCCCTTTCATTAATGATCATCACTTTCGGACCCCAGATTCCTGCTCCCGGAGTAGTAAACGGTTTCCGATCGCCAGCCTTACTGTTGAAGAACCCATGCAGTTCACGGGCCATGATATCCACCATGTAATCTGCAGCGGATCCCCCACCGTTATTACGCTCATCAATGATAGCTCCCTGCTTATCCTGCTGAGCAAAATATAACCGGTTAAATAAGGTATATCCGCCCTGCCCGGTATTAGGTACCCATACGTAGGCCAATTTACCATCTGACATTTCATCCACTTTCTTTCGGTTACTTTCTACCCAGTTCCAGGTTCGGAGTCCTCCTTCATTGGATATCGGAACTACAGTTACCAGTCGGGCACCGGACCTCTCTGGACTATCGTTAACCAGCAACTGTACCTGTTTACCCACTGTAGCTTCAAAGTGACTATAAAAATTCTCATCAGCATTTATATCATTGCCGTTTACAGCGAGTATATAATCACCTTCAGTCACATTAATTCCGGGACCAGATAACGGCGCCGTCAGGTCAGGATTCCAGCTTTCCCCAGTGTAGATTTTATCAATTCTGTACGCACCATTCTGAAGAGAAATATCAGCACCTAATAGACCCGCAGGCACACTTTCCAGATCCGGATAATCCCCTCCAGAAACATAAGAGTGACCCACTGCGACCTCTCCGCTCATGATATCAACCACATAATTCAGGTCAGAACGGTGTTTTACATGCTTGATCCAGGGTGAATACCACTCATAAACATCGTCCCAGGGAGCACCATGCATATTATCGACATAGAGAAAATCACGCATGAATCTCCATCCTTCCCGGAAGATCTGCTCATATTCTGCCGAAGGATCTATCTTTATCTTGACATCTGAGATATTCAGCCGGCCATCCCCAGGTTTTTTTTCACCATCGGAGGTGCTGACAATTCCCCAGGTCCCGCCGCTGCGATATACTAAACTGGATCGGTCATCAGATACTGTGGCCTCATTAACTGATGCCATGAAGAGGCTACCCTTCTGATCCTTTAATACGTATTTGAACATTTTGGTGTCCTCATTAGGAACCGACTCCATATAGAAAACACTTCCCTCCGGGCCGGCTACTAGTCCGGTATAATTTCTAAGGGGCACATCCAGAGCAATAGTTCGTTCATCTATTCCCTCCAGGTCAATATCCACTGACATTACCTCCTCACTATCGTTCTTCTCTTCCTGCTTGTCTTCTGTTACTGATTCATCATCGCTTTCAGGTAATAATGGGGAAGGATCTTCATCCGAAAGTACGATCATATACAAACCGCGGTTAACCGGCATGTTATAAGAACTCATGTCCAGCCATCCGGTGTTTAATCCGAAATCAGTACTGGAGAGGAAGTACAGATACTTTCCGCTTTCATCCCAGACCGGGGTGATCGAATCTGACAAACCATCTGTCAGCTGAATTGTTTCTCCCGATCCCACATTATGAGCTTTCACAGCTTTAAACTGATTCTCCATAATACGAACGTAAGCGATCCATTTGCTGTCCGGCGACCATACCGGATTCATGGTTCTGTTCGGATGAGCATATCCATCTGTATCCACTTTCACAGCCTCACCTGATTCCACTTCCACATACCAGAGATTATAATCTGTATCCGTAAATGCTAAATATTTTCCATCCGGTGACCAGTCAGGCTCAAAATAAAAAGTAGGATTAGGTAGTTCGATCATCTTCGGCTCTTCTAGGCCATACTGATCCCTGATCATAAGGGTATATTCACCGGAGCGGTCAGAAAACCAGGCGATCTTTGAACCATCCGGTGACCATACCGGATATCGGTCTGCATTCCCAGAACTATTTGTCAGGTTCCTCCACGGGCCCTCTTCCTTTGGTACTGTGATGATCTCCCCCCGGAACTCAAATACTGCTCTTTTGCCGGTAGGTGATATCTCAGCATTCGATAAACTGAAAGCACTGGCATCCTCCCATCGCGGTCGCCCCCAACTCATATCACCCGTAACATTGACCGTGATCCTCTTGGTTTCTCCTGTTGCCGGGTTCAGGTGGTGCAGATATCCGCCCTGTTCATATACGATCATATCACCGCCTGCATCCAGGCTTTTTACATCGAAGTCAGCATGAAAAGTCCATTGTTTTTCCTCACCGCTAGCCATATCAAAAGACCAGATATTATTGGCGTAATCTCTTTCTGACAAGTAGAAAACCTTCCCTTTATACCATACGGGGTCAGTATGTCTTTCATTATCGGTACGCGGGGTCTGCACCAGTTCATAACTTTCGAGATCCACGATCCAGATCGGTTGTGCCTGGCCACCCCGGTAATTTCTCCATTCAGGATCCCAAAAGGTGATCGGGTTATAGGCAAGGTATTTCCCGTCATCTGACATCTCACCCTGAGCAGCCCTTGGGACAATCAATACTTCAGGCATTCCACCATCTGTTGCTACTTTCCAGATCCGGTTGGTTCTTGTTGGGTGTCCGGTTCGGGAAGATCTGAATAAAACTTTCCCGTCAGGAGTCCATCCGGTAACCACATCCGATCCCGGGTGCCACGTTAATCTCTTTGGTTCACCCCCATTTGCCGGGACTACATAAACGTCCGTATTACCATCATACTGACCAGAAAAAGCGATCATGGTACCGTCCGGTGAGAAATGAGGATTATTCTCACCTCCGATATTACTGGTGAGGCGGGTCGCAGAGCCTCCGCTTCTATTGACCTTCCAAAGATCATTAGCATGTACAAATACGATGCTGTTTTTCGATATCGTCGGTTCTCGAAGTAATTGAGTCCCTTGAGCCAGGCCTGATGCAGAAAGAAAAACTGAAATTACTAAACCGCTTATAACCCTTGTTATGTAATGCATTGCTGTATCCCTTATTTAATTTGTCCGTTTGATAATATAATCAATAAGGGCTCATGAGCAAGAAGGCAGAGGAGCGGAGATCTCTTTTAAGTAAGCTGATATTGGATCCACTTTTCCAAAGTTCCCACTTTAGAAAAGTCACAATACGCTGCCAAATATCAAGGTTAGAGAGTGATCAGAGCCTTGTTTGAGTGAAATTGCCTCTACTTTAGAAAAGTGGGGACTTTGGAAAAGTGGTTAAAAAAGACTTTTCTGTGAATCATCCGATTTCTGGGCCTGCTCTATCTTGGGCTCATCCTCAGGAGTATAGGAGCGGAGCATTTCCGGAAGGAATCTTTTTTCGTATATACGTCTCGCGATCCCATTTAATGCTTTTTCCCCTCGTGGTGTAATCCGGATAAACCCGCTATCGTCTTCGTCCAGAAAACCAAAAGATCTAAGGTCGTTAACGATCAGGTAGGCAAGCTTATCAGTCACTCCGGAATTCTTTTCCACATACTCACGGTGCGGTGGTTCATCTTCAGTTATATAAACCGATCCCAGTACATTGAGTTCTATATCCGTAAGCGGGTATCCTTCGCTTCCTTTTGTAAGCATATTATCCCAGGTGCTTTGAGAATAGTAAACTCCGAACCACCACTTTGCTTCTTTCATGAGTTCCTGGGTAATTGAACAGGCAAAATACTGTCCGGGTGAAGCCTTTCTGGGTTCACCCCTAGAGCGATACATACTGACCATGGTCGCCAGATCCAGTTCGTGGATATTAGGCGGATAGCGGAAATGGAATTCGCTGCGCTTTTGCATCATAATTACTCATGAACTTGTTTAACACAAGGTATAATAAAAAAAATACTTTGCCGAAAGCGAGCTGTCAATAAATTTATCAGCCTTTCGCGGCGATAAGATCTACCGCTTCTTTAAGCGTAAAATCTTCTGGTACGGTACCCTTAGGTAAGCTGATATTCTTTTTGCCATGCTTGATATATGGTCCATACCGGCCACTCAGCACCTTGATCGGTTTATCTGTGTCCGGATGCTTTCCGAGATCTTTGATCTCAGAACTTCCTCTTGACTTGCCGCTCTTTTGCTTAAGCAACTCTACCGCCCGGTCCAGCTCAATATCCAGCACACTTTCTGCTTTAGGGATCGACTTGAATTTTCCGTCATGCACTACAAAAGGGCCGTAGCGGCCTACTCCAGCTTTAACAACCTTCCCGTCATCCGGGTGATCTCCGAGTGTTCTCGGGAGCTCCAGCAATTTCAAAGCAAGCTCTTCATCCACGTCAGATGGATCCATTCCTTTGAGCAGAGATACCCTTTTCGGTTTTTTATTTTCTTCAGTGACCTCGCCCAGCTGGACATAAGGACCGTAACGACCGGTCAGTAAAAAGATATCTTTCCCGGATTCCGGATCTTTACCTATCGGTTTATCCCCTTCTTCTTCTGTTTTGATCAGCTCCTGAATCAATTCAGGAGTCAGGTCGCTGGGATTATATTTTTCAGGTACGGATGCATTTACACTTTCATCATCCTCTTTCTGCTTGCTTATATACGGGCCATAACGACCTACTGCAACATTAATGCCTTCCAAGCCATCTAACGGCAGGTCAAGTAATTTGGCTTTTTGTGAATCGATCTTTTCTTCCTGAGTGTCCACTTTCGCTTTCAGACCGGAATCTCCTTTATAATAATCATCGAGATATTTCACCGGGTCTTCTGTTCCGCTGGCAACTCCGTCAAGTTTATCCTCAAGAGCTGAGGTGAAGTCACTGTCTACCAGATCGGGAAAATGCTGCTCTAATAGATTCGTGACCGCAAATGCTGTGAAGGTAGGTATCAGGGTTTTTCCTTCACTCTTGGCATAGCCTCTGTCCTGAATGGTACTGATAATGGATGCATAGGTACTCGGTCTGCCAACGCCTCTTTTTTCCAGTTCCTTAACCAGAGTCGCTTCTGTAAATCGGGCTGGAGGTTTGGTCTCGTGACTATTGAATTTCAAATCATCCAGGTCAGCTGCATCCCCTTCGTTCATCGGAGGCAGATAGATCTCCTGATCTTCAAGTGCTGCCTCGGGATCATCAGATCCTTCAACATACGCTCTGAAGAACCCCGGAAACAAGATCTTTTTGCCGTTAGCTCTGAAATCCGCTTCTGTCCCGTTGTGTGTAGCCTGAATTGTCACATTAGTGAACTCAAGCTGAGCCTCTGCCATCTGAGTTGAGATGGTCCGTTTCCAGATCAGATCATACAGCTTTAGCTCCCGGTCCCTCAATCCTGATTTGCTCGGATGTACAAAACGGGATCCTGATGGGCGAATAGCCTCATGTGCTTCCTGTGCTGTCTTTCCTTTTTTGGTATAATTCCGGACTCTTTCGAACAGATAATCATCTCCATATTGATCTGAAACTGCCTCACGGGCTGCATTGATAGCCTGTGAAGACAGTCTTGTTGAGTCCGTTCTCATATAGGTAATAAAACCTTTCTCATACAGCTTCTGAGCAACACTCATGGTGTCTCTGGCAGAGAAACCGAACTTACGGTTGGCTTCTTGCTGAAGGGTGGAAGTGATGAACGGAGGCGAAGGATTACGCTTCTGAACATTTATATCAACTTTTGTTACGGACCAGCTGGCTTCCTGGAGATCATCGACCAGAACCTTGGATTGTGCTTCATCCAGCAGTACTACAGAATCCGGTTTCTTCAGCTTACCGGTATTCTCATCAAAATCTTTACCTGAGGCAAGACGCTTACCATTCAGGTAGGTCAGATCTGCTTTAAACTGATCCTTATCTCCTTTTTTATGAAGCTGAGCCTGCAGATCATAGTAAGTACCACTCTTGAACTTCATTCTTTCCCGCTCACGCTCGACCAGGAATTCAACCGCTACCGACTGCACACGCCCCGCTGACAACCCAGGAGATATTTTCTTCCATAACAAAGGAGATACGGTATAACCGGCCAGTCGGTCAAGGATCCTTCTGGTTTCCTGTGCAAATACCAGATTCATATCAATATCTCTGGTATTCTTTAGTGCTTCCTGAACGGCCTCTTTGGTGATCTCACGAAATACCATTCGTTTCACAGGAACTTTGGGTTTAAGTACCTCCAGTAAATGCCAGGATATAGCTTCACCCTCGCGGTCCTCATCCGTTGCAAGAATGAGCTCATCGGCATCTTTAAGCTGATCTTTCAAACGCTTAACGACTTTCTTTTTAGAGGAGGGTATTACATAAAGAGCATCGTAACGATCATCCACATTGATGCCCAGGTTCGACCAGCTTTCTTTTTTATACTTCGCCGGTATCTCCTTGGCTGATGACGGAAGATCACGTATATGTCCCATAGATGACTCAACCACATAGCCGTCCGGAAGGAACTTCTTTATGGTTTTGGTCTTTGTGGGTGACTCAACAATTACGAGGCTTTTCATGGAAAACTATTTAATTCAGACTTTCAACCAGCTCTTTTAACTCGCCGGCGTGATCTTTGGTATTGATTTTTTCGATGACCCCCAAAATAGTACCATCTGTATCAAGAACAAAGGCAGAACGACTTGGACCCTCATAGGTCTTACCGTACATCTTCTTTTCTACAATAGAATCAGTGGCTTTTGAGAATTTATATTCCGGATCTGAAGCCAGCACATAATTAATTCCCTGCTTTTTAGCATAGTTCTTATGGGATCCGCAACTGTCTTTACTGATTGCCACAATATTGTAGCCTTTATTGCTGAACCACTCTGATTCTTCGGCCAATGCAAGGGTCTGACGGTCACAACCGCCGGTATTATTCCTCATATAAACTGAAACTATGGTTGGCTTGTCGACCAGGTCAGCAAAGTTGACTTCTTTTTCTTCGCCTTCGGTTACAATACTCAGATCAAAATTGAGATCGATCTTATCTCCGGTTCCTTTCATTTCAATGGTAATTTTGAATTTCTATTGGGTTAATCTAACTGATTTCTTTCCGGGAATCGTTCAGTCAGCTTCCCTGATCTCGGCTTCGATCGTAATAACTACTTTACAGGAGTTGGCAATGAAGCATTTCTCATGAGCTTTATCATGCAGCTCCATTGCAAGAGCCAGATCCGAGCCATTCCTTACAAGAATTTTAGGTTTTAGTACAATGGATGTGAATTTCCCGCCCCTCTCTCCATCCTCTTTGAGTATACCAACCGCTTTATCCTGATAGTTTTCAACAATGATATTGCTGTCAGAACATAGATGCAGATACCAGAGCATGTGGCAGGAAGATACCGATATCACGAATAGTTCTTCCGGATTATAGAGAGTGGGATCTCCCAGATATGCCGGATCTGAAGAAGCGCGGATCGTTTCTTTTCCATATACCGATACCTGATGATCTCTTCCGTAAGCATGGTACCCAGACGTTCCGGCTCCTTTATTTCCGGTCCACTCAATTATCGTGTGATATTTATGTTCTTTGTTGATCAAAACGTATAATGTTCACTCAGGATATACTTCATCATCCCGGCCACCACCAGTGAATGATGAACTTCTCCGGACCTTATCTGATCAATAAACCGTTCCAATGGAATGCAATGAACAATGATCCGTTCATTACCATCCAGTTGCTGCTCCTGTATTTTAGTACATCCTTTAACCAAAAAAGTATGAGTCCAGTTAGTAAGCACAGCAGGGTTAGAACTCACCTTACCCAGGTCAAACCATTCACTACCTGCAAACCCTGTTTCTTCGAGCAGTTCCCGTTTTGAGGTTTCCAGAGGATCCTCTCCAGGATCAACCATTCCGCCCGGCAATTCCAGGGTAGGCATTTCGATCCCGTAACGGTACTGCTCTACCAGAATGATCTCATCATTATCGGTGAGGGGTACTACATTGATCCAATCCGGAGCTCTGAGAATGGAGAATGTCGCTGAGTGATCTTCTGACTCCAGCTTCATATCACGGCTTAACAGATCGAAAATATTCGTTGTATATTCGGGTCTCTCATCGGTAGTAAGCCATGGTTCAATTTTAAAGTTAAACGAATCGGTCCCTTTCATGGATAGTAAATTAATTGAATTGAATAAAAGTGATTTCACTTCAGAAGAGGAACTTAAGCAGGCGATCGCTAGGGCCTGTGACCTCATGGAGAATATATACAGTTCAGGTCATTATCCTAAAATGGTCGTGAAAAGAAGCTGGTCTAAGCATAATCCGGTCATCGACGGAGAGCTGGCTCAGCCTTCTGCCTACCGTTGGTATCTGAGTCGTGAAATGGAACGACTCGTTCAGAACGGTGCCGAAGTAATTATAAAGCCCTCACGTGAGATCATCCCCCTGAATGATCCCAATCTGTTTGATAATATTGATGAGGAAGACTGGGATCTTACCCAGAAGAAACTCTTTTTATTCCGGGCGGAAAGGATCGATATATCTCTTGACCGTTTACGTCATTATACGGGTACCAGTGCAGCCGACTTCCAGCGGTATATCCTGTTTACCAATTATGATATGCATGTTGATGTGTTTAAGGAAAAATTCCCGGATTGTGTAAAACCGTCCCGAAGCGGCGTACAGATGCCGGCATATCATCATAAGATGGAAAATAATTCTGGTGTTACACTGATCAACATTGGAGTAGGTCCTTCAAATGCTAAGACGATCACCGACCATGTAGGAGTACTCAGGCCGGATGCTATGCTGATGGTTGGCCATTGCGGAGGTCTTCGGAATCACCAGGATATTGGTGATTTTGTACTGGCTGATGGGTATTATCGGGCCGACCATGTGCTGGATGATCTTTTCCCAATAGGCATTCCCGTGATCCCGAATTATATACTGAACCGGTACCTGTTGGAAGTACTCGATCAACACGAACTCAATCACCGGATCGGAACCGTCTATACCACTTCCAACCGCAACTGGGAATTCTCAAAAGCACGGACAGTGGAGGAGATCCATCAGAGCCGCAGTGTTGCAATTGATATGGAATCTTCTACCGTTGCCACCAATGGATTCCGCTATCGGATCCCACATGCTACTCTATTATGTGTGAGTGATAAACCCCTGCATGGAAAACCTAAACTCTCCGAAGCGGCACAGTCTTTTTACCAGAATTCTAAAGAAATGCACCTTGAGCTGGTGATGGAAGCTCTGCAGATGGTCAAGGACAACTTCCCGGAAGGATTACCCAATTCCAGTATCCGGGCTTTCAATGAGCCACTGATGGGAAGCGGAGAAGAGTAACTTAATAAATAACATTAATTTTGTTTTATCATGACCAATATTAAGGATAGTAATGCCCTTCAGTTCAGTTATATACTGGTCACTATCTCATGGCTTTCATCACTGATCGGGATCATACTCGTTCCGGCCTTATTTTTGTTTACTTTACTCTCAGACAGTGCACTGGCCTCATCTTTCACGCTGAACTTTCCTATATCGACGGATGTGATACTCTTTTCACCGGAAAACACGGTTAGTTTTATGGATATTGACTCAGCAATGGCATCAGCTCAGGCCGGATATGTAGCCGATAATTATTTCTGGTCTTTCTTTGCAGTTGCCTTGATCGCCACAATAGCGGCTCTGCTGATATTCTATACGGTACATCAAACCCGGAATTTACTGAAGGACATCCGAAAGAATGAGATCTTCACACATGCTAATACGAACCGTATCAAAAAGATAGCTATAGCTATACTGGCCCTGAGTCCTATGCGATGGCTCTATCACCTCAGTCTGATCTCACCATTCGAAAGTTACCTGCAGGAAAATAGTGTTGCCATTGAGGTTGGTTCTGCTGATTTCGGACTGATCAGCATTGGATTGCTGAACTATATACTGGCCCTGATCTTTGAGCGTGGTCAGCAGCAATATGATGAACTCAGACATACAGTCTAAATAGGTCCAGTATTCTGAATATTAGATTTTTTCTCAATCTCCAAGGTCTTTAAGACCTTAGAGGTCCAAATTAGATAGCATTTCTTCGTAAGGACTCCTCAATCCGTGGCTCTAACAATCAATTACGAACATACAGGAGAGAGCCATGAATCATCAGGAGTCGTTTTCAGCTGAACACTTCCAGAACAGGACCGTCAAAGACATGCTGCCGGACGAGCAGCCCAGGGAAAAACTGGTCCGTTATGGGGCCGAATCACTCAGTGACGCTGAACTGCTTTCCATTCTCCTCCGAACCGGAACACGAAAACTGAACGTGGTAGACACTGCCCGGGTATTGCTAAATAAATTTGACGGACTGCATAACCTGTTCCGTAAGAACTGGAAAGCTCTCCGTGTTATTCCCGGGATCGCTGACGTAAAAGCCATCACACTCGAAGCATCCTTCGAGATCGCCCGACGTATTCAGGTTGCTGCACCGGGTGATTACCCACAGATAACCTCTCCTCAGGAAGCAGCTGCTTTCTTTGGTCCTAAACTCCGCCATCTGAATCACGAGGTCTTCCTGGTCGCCTTCCTCACTCCAACCAAACACCTGACCGGAACCCAGAAAATCAGTTCCGGTGGGCAAACGTCCACCATCGTCGAGCCTGCAGCCGTAATGCGCGAAGCCATTCTAAACGACGCCTCCTCCATCATATTAGCCCATAATCACCCCTCCGGTAATGCAAAAGCCAGCACCGCTGACTTACACCTCACCAAACGTCTCATCGAATGCGGTAAACTCCTAGGTATCCCCATCGACGACCACCTGATCATAGCCGGATATAAGTACGTGAGCCTCAGGGAGGAAGGCATTTTTAATTAACCAGGTAAACAAGTATGCAATTATACAATGTCTCATAAGAATATCATCCAAATAAAGAGTTATCAGTTTGCTATAAGAATTGTGAAGCTTCACCTTCATTTGATTATCGAGAAAAGGCAATATGATCTTGGCAGACAAATTCTGAGATCCGGTACATCTATTGGTGCCAATACTGAGGAAGCTATCGGGGCAGAATCAAAAGCAGACTTTGTTCATAAATTTTCAATTGCATATAAAGAAGCCCGTGAAACCAAATTCTGGTTGTGTCTATTACGAGACACTGATGTAATTGATAATTCTTTGGCTGAGTCAATGATTTCTGATTGTGAAGAGATCATCCGGATCATAGGTAAGATCAAGCAAACTTCATGGGAAAACAGCAGCAGAAATTGAAAGTACATTGTAAAATTGCATACCTGTATAGTTGAACATTTATTTCCTTTTAATTGAATCATAGTTCTTATCTTTGTTCGATATTAAACAAAGCCCTGTTTCGCCGTAATGAACGACTACCTTATTCAAATTATAAAGGACGCACTTACTCAGTTCGATTTAGAATCCACCCCCGACATTCGTATTGAAGAACCTAATCTTCCTGAACACGGAGATGCTTCTTCTAATGTAGCCATGATGCTCGCAAAACCGCTTCGCAATAATCCCCGTGCTATAGCTCAGCAGATCGTGGATGCTCTGGAGCTCGATGAGAATAAAGTCACTGCCGTTGAGATCGCAGGGCCCGGTTTTATCAACTTCCGCTTTGCGAATGACTATCTCTACGAAGAGCTATCTGATATCCTGAAAGAAGGCAGCGATTTCGGTCGCACGATCTCAAATAAAGATCATAAGATCCTGATAGAATTTGTTAGCGCTAACCCAACCGGACCTCTTACTGTCGGTCACGGCCGTAATGCTGTACTGGGTGACACGGTAGCACGACTGCTTGAATGGACCGGTGCCCATGTGGATCGTGAATATTACTTTAATGATGCTGGCCGGCAAATGCGTGTACTGGGACAAAGTGTACGATCCCGGTACCTGGAACTGCTCGGTAAAGATCACGAGTTCCCTGAAGGCGGATATGAAGGAGAATATATTATCGACATCGCTCAGGCTATCGTGGATGACCATGGAGATGACTGGGTAGATCAAACAGATGAAGCACCCTTTAAGGAAAAGGCAGAAGAAGCAATCTTTGAGGATATCAGCCATACACTTGACCGTATGAAGATTCACATGGATTCATTCTTCAACGAACGAAGTCTATATGATGATGGTAAGATCGATGAAACGATCAGTATCTTCCGGAATAAAGATCTGGCATATGATAAAGATGGCGCGGTCTGGTTCAGGACCACTGAATTTGGAAAGGAGAAAGATACTGTGCTGGTAAAAAGTTCGGGCGAACCTACCTACCGGCTCCCTGATATTGCCTACCATGCCAATAAACTTGACCGAGGTTATGATCTGTGTATCGATGTATTCGGTGCCGACCATATCGACACTTATCCGGATGTGCTTTCAGGAATAAAATCTCTGGGCTACGATCCTGATAAAGTAGATGTAATTGTGTATCAGTTTGTGACCATTGTTAAAGATGGCAAGCCCTTTAAGATGAGCACCAGAAAGGCGAATTTTGTAACCCTGGATGAACTCATGGACGAGGTGGGGGCGGATGTGACCCGTTTCTTTTTCCTGATGCGATCGCCCAATACGCATCTGGAATTCGACATTGCTCAAGCCAAAGAAGCTGGTGAAAAGAACCCGGTATTCTATCTTCAATATGCTCATGCCCGTATCTGCAGTATTCTCCGAAAGGTTGAAGAGGAATATTCTTTTGAAGGGGATGCCGACCTGAGCCTGCTCGATCATGAGGCGGAGATCGCCCTGATCAAATCCATGCTTAAGTTCCCTGACGTGATCCAAAGTGCAGCAGGGGCCCGGGAGCCGCACCGCCTGATCACTTACCTGAACGAACTGGCGTCTCACTTTACTAAATTCTATCACGATTGCCGTATAATGGGTGAGGATGAAGCCATAGCTCAGAGTCGTACCGCGCTGGCTAGCGCAACGGCTCAGGTGCTGCGAAATGGCCTTGGAATACTTGGCATCACGGCTCCGGAATCAATGTGATTCATAGTCCTGAGTCCTAATAATTTAATTGCTTAAGCCGGACTCAGCTTAGTAAAACAGACGATTCCTTTTACCAGCTGATCCTCCACCCTGAAACCGGCCTGATGAAAGAGTTTATTGCTCTCTTCTTTGGTCCAGAACTTGATCCCTCCGATCGACACAGATTCCTGAAGCAACCGGCCATACCAGGCATCCGACTTGATCAGGTGCATATTAAAGAATACTCCATTGTCTTTGATCACCCTCCGGGATTCATACAGCACCTTTAGTGGCTCAGTGAGCTCATTCATAGTTCCGCCCATGACCAGCCCGTCAAAGGTTTTTGAAAAGAAAGGCATCTGCCTTGCATCTGCCCTTACAAAATAAAGATCCGTCTCATCGGCTTCGGCTTTAAGCCTGGCTTCTTCCAGCATTTGAAGAGAAAAATCCAGCGCTACGATATCTGCTTCTTTCTGGGCAGCCTTGAGTGCGCGCCCGTATAAAGCGGTAGAACAGCCAATATCCAGGTAAAGCCCATTTGCTTTAGGTGCTGTCCACTCGATCAGCAGCTCGTGCTCTTTCTCTATCGGGAATTCTTCTCCAGACAGCAATGAGAGTGACCTCTTTCTCCAGATATCTTCATAAATAGCTGCTGTCAGTTTCCAGTGATTGGTGCTTTGGGCAATAGAAGTGAATTCGGGTTCTTTACCCAAAAGGTCCACTACATTGTTTTTGACATGATATTCGTCACCATCGGGTGAGCAGATAGTGCCGTTAAATGGGATGTTCAGATTACTGACTTCATCCGGTACATGTAATCCGGCTCTTTCATTTTCAGGAGCCTTTAGTTCTAACTTCATATGCGCGTTCTATTTGGAATTCCACCTCCCCGTACGCAAAGTAGTGAACGGTGTTACGCTACTTTTTCAGGACGATGGAGATCTGTGCGCCCTTATCAACACTTAAAAGCCGGCTGGCATTTCCTTTATTTACCCCGATCTCCAGCATACCGGAGCTACCCATAAATGCAACCGGCTCCCCTTCTTCCACATCTCCGAAGGTGGATACCACTTTTTTGATCATTGTATTGCCTACGTAGATCTTAACCTTATTCTGGCCGATCACCTCGCCAAGCAGATCATGTGAAATATTTGTGATCAGGTTACCAAAACGATCAATATGAACCACCCAGCCCTGCAATCCGTCTTTATCCGCGATCGGAACTGCCCAATGATAAGTTACCAGATCTTCCATCGGATCTCCAAGTTCACTGATGTCGGTACCTTTGCTCAAATGAGCCGCAACCGGCGCAAATATATCTCTGCCATGAAAGGTTTTGGATACTCCCTGCCGCCAGTATTTTTCATTATTCAGCTTAACGGCCTGGTACTCAAATTCATCGTAAAAAAGAGAGAAAATACCATTATCGGGACCCACGAAATACTGGTCTTCTATCTTCATCGCGATCGGATGCCGGTTGGTACCTACTCCCGGATCAACCACTACCAGGTGCACGGTATTCGCCGGAAATAGAAAAGCGGCGTTTCGTATTACCCACGCTCCTGCCATAATATCCTGAGGAGGGATATCATGTGAGATGTCAACATGCCGGGCTTCAGGTGCCAGTCCGAGCATGATTGCTTTCATAGCACTCACATAATGGTCCTGAAGACCGAAGTCAGTAGTAAGGGTAATGATTTGACTCATCAGGCATAGCTGTTGAGCATCACCGGCATCACCAGCATAAGGATCTCTTCCTGATCGTCCTCACTTGAAGGTTTAACAATACCGGCTCTGTTCGGAGTAGAAAATTCGAATGTAACTTCTTCTTCATCGATATTATTCAGAACATCGCCCAGATATTTCGCATTAAAGCCGATTTCCATCCCGTCATTGGAGTACTCACAATCAATGGTTTCTTTAGCTTCACTGCTCATATCCAGATCTTCTGCACGGATCGTCAGCTTATCTTTATCCAGCTGTAAACGGATCTGACGCGTAGTAGTACTGGAAAAGATGGCTACCCTGCGAACAGTAGACAACATCTGTTCTTTACTGATGGTAAGATACTTATCATTGTCTCGGGGAATGACAGAATCATAGTTCGGATACTGCTCGTTGATCAATCTTGTGATCACAATGGTGTTCCCGCTTTTAAATCTTGCGTGGTCGTTTGTCACGGTAAGATCACAGTCATCACTTAAAATGGTCTTCTGTATAAGACTTAGTGCTTTATCAGGTACAATAAAGTCTACCTCTTTGTCTGCGGTGATCTCGCGGTTGGTATATTTAACCAGGCGGTGACCGTCCGTAGCCACAAATTTAGAATCTTCGGTTCCGATCTGGAAGTATACCCCCATCATCGCAGGCCTCAGATCGTCATTAGAGACGGCAAACAAAGTCTTATCAACGGCCTTGTGGATCAGGTCAGCAGTGGTTGATATGGTCGTGCCGTCTTCGAGACTTGGTACTTCCGGAAATTCATCAGCATCATCCCCCACCAGCTTGTAGGACCCTTTATCGGTACGGAAATTTATGTTCTTACGATCATCCACATCGAAAAAGACCGGGATATTAGGAAGCTGACGAAGAGTTTCAAGTAATCTTCGGGCAGGGATTGCAACCGCTCCCTCCACTTCAATGTCAGCCTGAAGATATTCAATGATCGAGATCTCAAGATCGGTAGCCGTCAGTTTCAGGCGTCCGTCTTCACTTTCAAATAATATCGTTTCAAGAATTGGTAAAGTGGCTTTTGATGGGACGGCCCCGATCACTGCCGACAGCCCTTTATTCAGTTCGTTACTCGATACAGAAAATTTCATGAATTTCTTTCCTTATGGGTGGTTAAAGACAATTTAAGAGTGCACAGTTGCCCTTTCAGTAAAGTGTGCTTATACTAAGAAATACTCGCTCTCTCTGCAACTTCAAAGAGCGCAATTTTGCATTCAAATAAGCCTGATCAACTATCGTTTAAAGCGCTACTGTATTTTCTAATTCATCAGTAAGTCCCTATGAGGTTCATCCTAGCAGCGCTGCTTCTGTCCCTGACCATTTTCACTGAGATTCAAGCCCAGTCGGCACAGGCAAAATATGGAAATGACTTTCTAAGTACGGGTGGTGGTGCACGCGCCCTTGGTATGGGTTCTGCTCATGCCTCCGTAGCTAATGATGTTACAGCCGCATACTGGAACGTGGCCGGACTGGCCGCAATTGAATCTCCGCAGGCGATCTATATGCATTCCGAAAGATTCAGCGGTATCGTTGGATATGATTATGGTGCTTTTGCCTATCCCTTGAACGACCGGAATAGTGTCATTTCACTTAGTTTCTTCCGGCAAGGAGTGGATAACATTGCCAACACCCTGAACGCCTGGGACCGTGACCGAAACCTTCCCCGGGAAAATGCTGAAGCTTATATCACCCGGTTTAGTGCCGCGGATATGGCTCTATTTCTATCCTACGCCACACAGAAAACCGACAAACTTTCTCTGGGACTTTCTGCAAAAGTGATCCACCAGCGTCTTGGTCCATTTGCGCAAGCCTGGGGTTACAGTCTCGACCTGGGGGTTCTCTATCGTACTTCTGTAGCAGATATTGGAATCAGTATCCGCGACCTCACCACCATGCAGAAAATGTGGAATGTGAATGAATCCGAATTCGGTGATTATGAAGCACAATTTGACAGTCTCGGAGCTACGCTTCCCACCGGTCAGAATGAATACGTGTTACCTTCCCTCAAGATCGGTGCTTCACGCAGCTTCGATCTTAATGACTTTGAAGTGATAGCTGCTACGGATGTGGACCTGCTTTTTGAGAATCGCCAGGCTTACTACATTAATTTGGGTCGCATGTCAGTAGAACCACATGTTGGAGCTGAAGTGACCTACAGAGACATCATAAGTTTCAGAACCGGCCTTACAGATTTTATTACCGATCCGGTCTCAGGATTTACTGTTTCCCCAACTTTGGGACTTGGGTTGCATTTATCCCGGTTCAAACTTGATTACGGCTTCGCCAGCTTTGCCGGCACCTCCAGTGACCTGGGCTTCACCCACCGTATTTCACTGAGATTCGATATCTGAACAGAATAATGTGTTACATTAGCTAAATTTTCGAACAAAACTATAGCAGCTTTTGCGAATCATCCTATTAGGCCCGACCGCATCCGGTAAAACAGAGCTTTCTTTGCTCCTGGCTGAGACCCTTAATACTTCTATCATATCGGCCGATTCACGTCAATGTTATAAGTATATGAATATAGGAACGGCAAAACCCACGCCTTCCGAGTTGAGCAGAGTTCAGCACTTTAACATCGATCTTCTGGAACTGGATCAAGACGACAGTGCTATAGAATTTCAAAATCGGGCAGCAGCATGGGAGCAAAATATTCTCAGGAATAATGCATTTGTGATCTACGCAGGAGGCAGCACACTTCATCTTCAGAGTCTGATCCAGCCATTTGATATAGTACCCGATTCAGATGAAAATAATATTGCCGCCATGGAAGAAGAGATCAAAAATACTGGTCTGGAATCTCTGTACAACCGACTAAAGCTAGTGGATCCAGATTATATTAGCAAAATGGATGGCATGAACCGACAGCGTATCATTCGTGCACTTGATGTTTATATGCAGACTGGTAAACCTTTTTCGTCCTTTCATTCCAATGAGGATATTTCTCCGGACGATCAGACTCTGGTCTATGGCATACAACATATGCGTGAAGTACTGTATGACCGCATCAATGACCGAGTTGATCATATGATCGAAAACGGATTAGTGCAGGAAGTAGAAGCTATTCTGGATATGGGTTATAGCCCGGACCTTCAGTCACTCAATACTGTTGGATACAGTGAGATCATAAAATTCCTGCAGGGTGAATGGTCGCTGGAAATGGCCTCAGAAAAGATAAAGACTCATACCCGGCGATATGCAAAACGACAGATAACATGGTTCAAGCGCTGGAACTTTATCAATTGGCTCGACGCCAATGGTAAAAAGTCATCAGAACTACAGGAAATCCTGCTTTCAGACTTAGCAGCTAAGGCGAAGAAAGGTTAACTTTGGGCCTCATTTAAATTCACGACAAACATGTATAAAGCGAAAGTATACGTAACTCTTCGACCATCTATTCTTGATCCAAAAGGAAAAGCAACCCACCATGCTTTGCAAAACCTTGGACTTAACGACATCAAACAGGTTAGGATCGGTAAATACATCGAAGTTGATGTAGATGCAAAAGATGAAACAGAAGCCAGAAGCATCGTTGAAACAGCATGCACCAAATTGCTGGCGAACGAAGTAATGGAAGATTTTGAAATAGAACTCGAACAATAATGGCACCGCTTTCCATACATATCGATCCGCTTTTTTCTGAGGATCCGGGTGTGGAAGAACTGGCCGAAACCAAAGAAGAAACAGCAGATTCCGTGCAGTCTCCCTGGAGACTGATCCTTTATGATGATGACATTCATACATTCGAGGAAGTGATCAGCCAGCTTATGAAAGCGACCGGCTGCAGCCTGGCAAAAGCTGAAGAACTCACGGTAAAAGTTCATAACGAGGGCAAAGCCACCGTTTATGAAGGAGACTTTGAAGAATGTCTCCGGATCGACGGGGTCCTCAAAGAAATTCAACTCGTCACCGAAATCAAAGGATAATATTTTGGCAACTTTTGGAGTAATCGTATTTCCCGGATCAAATTGCGATCATGATGCCTATCACGCAATGAAACACGTAATGAATGCAGATGTGAAATTTCTGTGGCACAAAGAGACCGATCTGAGCGGCATCGATTTTCTTATTGTACCCGGTGGTTTTTCCTATGGTGATTATTTGCGGTCAGGAGCGATCGCTCGCTTCTCACCCATCATGCAGGAAGTCGTTAAGTTTGCTGATAAAGGCGGTCCGGTAATGGGAATATGTAACGGTTTTCAGATCCTCCTGGAGGCAGGTCTGATCCCGGGTGCAATGATGCACAATCAGGATCTTCGGTTTATCTGTAAGACAGTAAATATCCGTGTGGAATCTACTGATAGTATGTTTACCCGACATCTTGACAAGAGACAGATCATGAACATTCCGGTCTCACACGGCGAAGGTAATTACTTTATAGACAATGACGGACTTAAGTCACTACAAGATAATGACCAAATCCTGTTTCGCTATTGTAATGATGAAGGGGAACTGACTGATGAAGCCAATTTTAACGGGTCCATAGATCATATTGCAGGTATCTGTAATAACAACCGTAATGTATTGGGGATGATGCCTCATCCTGAAAGAGCAATGGAAAAGATACTTGGCATGACCGATGGTAAGTTTCTTTTCGAATCAATCCTGAATTCTCTGTCAGTAGCCTGATGCCTGAAGAGGAAACCTCAAATATCCTAAATCTTCACAGCGAAAAACTTGTGAAAAGATACCGCAAAAGGACGGTAGTGGATGAGGTTTCCATAAATGTTAAACAGGGTGAAGTAGTCGGCCTTCTGGGGCCGAATGGAGCAGGCAAAACCACTACTTTCTATATGATGGTTGGACTGGTCCGCCCTAATGCAGGTAAGATCTATTTAAACGAAAGAGAACTTACCACCAAACCAATGTATAAAAGAGCCCGCTTAGGAATCGGGTACCTTGCACAGGAAGCTTCCGTTTTCAGAAACCTAACTGTCCGTGAGAACCTGGAATCTGTGTTACAGTTCTTTTCTGTTCCAAAAAAGGAGATCAAACAGCGGGTTGACAAACTCATCGAAGAATTTGGGCTTCACCGGGTGGTCAACAGTAAAGGTTACAGTCTGTCCGGCGGGGAGCGCCGAAGAACTGAAATTGCCCGGGCACTGGTCACTGAACCTAAATTTATTCTGTTGGATGAACCTTTTGCCGGGGTAGACCCTATAGCCGTAGAAGATATACAGAAGATCGTATCTGACCTTCGTTATCAGAATATTGGAATATTAATCACGGATCATAACGTACATGAAACTCTCGCGATCACAGACCGTGCATACCTGATGTTTGAAGGCAAGATCCTGATGGAAGGCTCAGCCGATGTATTAGCTGAGGATGAAAAGGCCAAACGATTATACCTGGGAAAACAGTTTAAGCTAGACAGATATCAATAACTGCATTAACTATGATCAAAGAGATAACCGTAGAAGAGTTAAAAGACAAAAGAGAAAATAATGAGGATTTTCTCTTATTAGATGTACGTGAAGAATTCGAATTCATGGTCTCTAACCTGGATGGAGAACTGATCCCCCTTGGTCAGCTTCAGAACAGAATAAAAGAGATCGAAAAATACAAAGATCAGGAAGTAGTGATCATGTGCCGCAGCGGCGGAAGAAGCTCCAGAGCCGTTCAGTTACTACAAAACCAGGGCTTTGATACCGTCTATAATTTAAAAGGCGGTATGAAAGCATGGGCAAAACAGATTGAACCCGGTACCCCGGTAGCCTGATCGTAAGCTTAGGCTATTGACACTATATCAGACCAGAGCTGCGATCTGGTTCAGCAGCTCCTGATTGCTTTCTGTATTCTTCAATACTTTAAGCAGCCCAAGCATGGATTCTTTTGGAGATTTCTTAAGAAGATATCTCCTAACCATATTACGTTCTTCCAGCGAGTCTGTGATGAATTTATGTTCGTTCCGTGTGCCTGAAGCCTGAATATTAATTGCCGGATAGATGCGGTCGTTGGCCAGTTCACGATCCAGAACCAGTTCCATGTTACCGGTACCTTTGAACTCTTCAAAAATAAGGTCATCCATTTTAGAATTAGTTTCGACCAGACACGTCGCAATGATGGTCAGTGAGCCACCACCTTCTATCTTCCGTGCAGAACCGAATATCTTTTTCGGGATCTCCAGAGCCCGGATATCCAGCCCACCGGATAATGTTCTGCCGCTGTTCGACTGAACCGCGTTATAAGCTCTTCCAAGTCGTGTAAGCGAATCAATAAGCAGAACGGCATCGTCACCCATCTCAGCCTTTCTTTTGACGTATCCCAGCGCCATTTCAGTGATCCTGATATGACTCTCAGTATTCTTATCATTTGACGATGCAAATACTTCCGCTGAGGTTGAACGAATAAAATCGGTTACTTCTTCCGGGCGCTCATCTACAAGAAGAACGCTTACATTAATATCCGGATAGTGTTCCGTCAGGCTTTTTGCGATCTGTTTCAGAAGTACGGTTTTTCCGGTCCTGGGAGGAGCTACAATTAGTGAACGCTGACCTTTACCGATTGGTGAGATCAGATCCATTACCCTCATTTCATAATCATCAGGATTATATCCCAGTTTTATCCAGTCAACTGGCATAATCGGAGTTTGTCTTTCAAAGCGACTGCTTTTGGTCCAGGCTTCTACGGGCCGACCGTTAATCACATCTACTGAATGAACATGCTTATTTCCGTGATTATCTTCTTCAAACTCCCCTTCCAGGATTAGCCCGGGGCGAAGATCAAGATGCTTGACCTCTTCCGGCTTCATAAACGGATCTTTTGGGTGATAAGTAAACTCGTAATCCAGTTTACGAATAAAGCCCCAGCCTTTGGAATTGATCTCCAGTACCCCAGCGTAACGGCCTGCAATACCCTGATTGCTGTTCCAGTTATACTTTGGAATAAATACGTTACCGCCTTTATTACTACGCTTATTCTTGTTATTCCGACCTTTATTACGGCCGCCTTTCTTGTAATTCTTTCTGTTTCGTGCCATTTAATAAAAAAATGAGTTCACCCTACTCCCGCGTGAATTGTAGATAATTTTAGCGATGTATATTTATATCAGAGGAGGGAAGGAAAAAATCGGGTGCAATCGATCATTGCACCCGTGTTCTTGAAGATGAGAAAAGATACAAATGTTTTGGGTTATACCAAATTAGCGTACAGTGGTAGTTTCATTAATCCAGCTGTAGCAAGACATCACTGATCCGTCAATCGTCACGGTATCACCGTTTTTCAGATTCAGCGTAAGAAATTTATCTTCTGAGGTTGGTGTAACCGGCTCGTATGTTGAAATCAGATTATTCACTGTATTAGTGACACTGGAGTCTACTCTCTTTGCTTTATTTAAGTAATCGAGTACCACCCAGTAAACCATTCGGTCTTTAGGCTCCAGCTTACGGTCGGAGGTGCAATCAGTAATTGCGGTAGCATAGATCCTGGACATCTCTATATATGCCTGACCGTAGTTTGCATCAATTCTGATAGCAGCCTGTGCATATCGTTTAGCAGCCTGCAGTTGGTCATCACTTGTGTGCACCGCAGCCAGATCCAGATTTCTCATTTTTTTCTGCTCATCAGTAGTAGACTTATCAAGTGCTTCTTTATAGAATCTGATGGCCTGAGTATAATTGGCATTTCCACGTTCGATCTTAGCCAGTTCGAGTGCAGAATCATACGTAGGATTCAGTTCATGAATTTTCCTTCTGATCTTTGCAAGTTCAGGCTGATTGTCCAGCTGCTCATATGCTGATGCCATTGCGTTTAGTGCTTCCAGATTATCAGGCTCACTCTCCAGGATTGCACCATAATATTCAATCTGTTCTTCAGGTGTACCCAGAAGCTCTTTTTGCTTGTCATCCAGATATGTAAGGGTCTTTGCGCTCGCAAAAGGAGTCGCCTGATCGATCAGGCTCTGTGCTTCTTGTTTCATTGAGCGATTTATATAAAAATCGAGCAGAACCTGCACATAATAACCATTACCTAATTGAGTGGTCTTTTCAGCATTCAGATCAAACATATTCTGAAATTCAGCATATGCTTTTGCTAAACCATCATCAATGAAGTCGTAGTTAGCGAGGAAAAAACGACCTTTTCTAAGGTGTATGTCATACCTCTCCTCGGAGTCGTCACCGAACATCTCCAGTGCTTCATCATATAGGACAATTGCGGTGTCAAGGTATGCAGCTTTAACAGTTGGGTCTTCTTTTTTTCGACCTACTTCTTCGTAGATCTTGGTAAGTCTTTCATATACCCGGGCAAGTGAATACCTTGGATTTCCTTCCATGGCTTCTGGTTTTGCACAAGACAACCAACGTCCGTACTTAAGTGCAAACTCGTAGTCACCGTTTTGGTAATTAGTATAAAAAATGGAATAAGCAGCAAGTGGCTGAAGTCCGTCAGGCGGTGTGTCAGTACAGTCTGCCTGTGCATGGGAGATTGAAGAGCTCAGAATAAAGATCCCTAAAACTATCAGTATTTTTCTCATTGATCTTCTGATTATTGAATACGTTACTAAATTAACAGGGCTATGAAGGTAATTATTATTACAATAAAATTAACATCTATTAATTCAGTTTCGGTCGGTTAAAGAAAAGTTCAGTCAGGTTTATCGAAAGACTGATGGCCAGTATATTCTCTCTTATCAGGTTGTTAGAGCTTTCTCCTCTGATACCATACTGCACTGCAAGATCAAATGAAGAAAAATTTCTGGGAGAAAAAAGACCGATTCCACCTGATAACCAGAGTGTTTGAATCTTTTCATTGTTAATATTTAAGTGCCCTGAATCATACGATACACCGGCGCTATATTTAAAATTGGACAAAAAGGTGTTTATGTTCGTCTTATAAGGATGGTATTGAAACCCACTGCCAATCCTTAGTCTGTCCGTCAAAAACTGTTCTTCACCAGGATTTAGTTCATTTTCAAATCCGGACCATTGCTGTAGCTGCCCTTCTAATGAAACATTAAACAGTGGACTGGCAAAGTAGGTCACACCGGCTGCAAAGTCATGAGGCAGCCTCAGATTTCCATTGCTGGACTGATTACCAAGCAGGTCAACCAGGATGGTTGCATTTGCTCCAACACTTTTCTGTACTTCCTGCTTTCTCTTTAATTTTATATCCAGAGCGGGTGTATAAGTTGCTCCAAACTGCAGGTAGTCCTCATCATTCCTGATGGATTCTAGAGTATATAACAGACCAAAACGATGCCCAAGGGTATATCCGTTCAGGATGTTATCAACAGAGGTATTGGTCAGATCAGCTGAAGGATCAAAAATAAATAACTCCGTTCGGGTATTTGTTACAAAAACCAATGATGGTGCATAACCAATTGAAAGATTTTTTACCGGACTCCAGCCAATACCGAATTCCAGCTTATTTACTCCACCGAATCCCTGATTGTTTACTGCGTATGCAAGTGAATCGGGAGTGCCCTGATTGATCACTTCACGACTTAGCACTCTGTAATTTTGTCTGGTATACGGATATAATGCAGCGCTGACACCCAGTTCATTGGGAATTAAAGGAAATACAATATTCACAAAGCCGGCTTCAAAGATCGTATTCTTATCGCTGGCAGTTGGACTGGTCACATTGTAGGAGGCCATATTAAATCCTGCCGTTCCGCGGGTTAATCGGCCACGACTCCAGAATGCCGGATTATTAAGTCCCGGAGTGAACAGATAGTTGTAAGAGACTCCGATTATTCCCATTGCTCTGATCTCAGCGTTGGCCATATCAGATGGCATGCCTATACCAAATCCGGAATAAACCGACCCGCTGCGGGCTTCATCACCCTCAGTAGCCTGGGAGAAACCGTTTTGTAAACCTGCCAGGAGCAAGAATAATATTAAAATTAAAGATCTTCTCATCCTTCCTTACTCCTCAACTATAGATGTAATGATTAAACGCGGGCTTCTGGCTCCAGACTGTTCATTAAATAAAAGAGTGTTGGTCAGATTACCTCCTCTGAAGGCCGGATATATATAAAAATCCTCCCCCTGAAATCCGGCATAGATCACATCATTTGCATAAAATGTTATATCAAACCTGAATGAACCCTCCTCATCATCCTTAAAACCTCTGAAAGCAGCATTATCAAGCTGAAGTGCAATTTCCGGAAATTCACCCAGATCAAACTGAGCATTTAACAGAACTGTTTCAGGTCTCCGGAATAAAGGTCCTTCGGTGTTCACAAGCTGGGTAGTGTCTTCATAAAACACCAGCTCGGTTTTCACGATATTATCCGGCTCAATGTTATTGATCGCATCGGTCAGATTGATCCTGTATACATCGTCAAGTGAGTTGCTGAGTACCGTGTTATCAGTATAAGCCGGGCGGTTAACATTTTCATAAAGATAACCCCAATCCTGCAGTATCAGCTGTGTAGTATCATCTGCAAAGGCATCGATCACGATCAGATCACTTTGACCGAATCTGAAACTCTCCACTACATTATTGGATGGGTCAGGAACGATGCTCAGGCCGTATTCTCCAAAATTCCATAAGGAATCGTTTTCAGGTGAGTCATCGTTATAAAACTCAAGGAACTTATCGCTGTACTCTTCTGATAGTTCCACCTCGTAAAAATTATTATTCAGGTCCAGCCGGTTGAATGTAGCAACAGGGGTTGCTTCATCATAGGTTACCTGGTCTTCTGACTGAAGAGTTGCCCCTCTCCAGAATTGGGTATTCTCATAGATGGTGTAACCAAAGTTCTCATCTGCATTTCCCCACTGGTAGGTAGAGTCGACCGTCAGTCTTAATTTAAGAATAAAACTATCATCAATACGATCGATCGCGGCCTGACGATTTGCATTAGGCTTGACCAGTGTCTGGGCTTCAAAATCGCCGTATACTGGATCGCTGACTTTTCCACCTAAAGCTGCTGCAGCCGCATCAGTACCACCTGTGTAAGCGTTAAATTGCTCGACGGTGAAACCATTAATCAGAACCGTATCGACCTGAACTTTAGATGATTCGTAGAATTGTCCTCCAATACCTCCGGGCTCTTCGCAACCGGAAAAAATAAGGACCGACAGCATCGTCAGTCCCAAAAGAAAGGATCCGGATCCCTTCATGAACTTATTCATCAATTTTGCCTTCTTTTAGAATTCTATTCTTTAATTAAGTTTCGATAGTATTCAGCGAATTTGCTCGAAACATCCTCAGGTGAACCTTGTATCTGCTCAGGTTTGATCATCAGTTCTTTGAACAGATCATCAAATTCATCTTTCAGATAATTACCGGTCACAACATGATCGCTGTATGAAAGACCAAGTCTCAGAAGATCAACTTTACCTTCATGAGTCAGGTTATTCACATCAATGTCATCCGGTAATCCTAACAACTCAAGGATTCTGGTAGAATCAGAACCTCCTTCATTGATCGGGTGGTGCAGGTTATAAACGATCTGAGTATCCTTGAAGATCTTCTCATCCTTATACTTGGTCTTCACCAGTAAAGGGATCAATCCTGCAGGCCAGTCGTGACAATGAATGATATCAGGCTCCCAGCCGAGTTTTATAACCGTTTCCAGAACGCCTTTATTGTAGAAGGCCAGACGTTCGTCATTATCCTCGTAGTAATCTTCGGAGTCTGGTTTTTTAAATAATCCTTTTCTCTTGAAGTATGTATCGTTATCAAGGAAATAAACCTGCAACTTAGCATTTGGGATGCTGGCTACCTTGATCTTCATGCTTTCTTTATTCTCTCCTACTTCGACTTCAATACCTGAAAGCCTGATCACTTCATGGAGTCTGTTTCTGCGATCGTTGATCGTCCCGTATTTCGGCAACAGGATGCGGATCTCAAATCCTTTATCCTGTAAAGATGCCGGAAGGAACCTAAGCAGGTCTGCAGTGTATGTCATTCGTGCAAATGGAGAAATTTCTGCAGCGGCGTATAAAATTTTCATAAATACTCTTGTTACTCTTCGTTAGAGATTGAATTGTCTTTCATTACCTGATTGAACTCCTGGTCGTCTTCCAGTGAGTAGAAGTCCAGCAAAGTATCGCCTCTCAGCCCTATTCTAAGTGTCTCAAGAGAGATCACTTCAGAGGGCTGTATATTCCCGAGGTTTACATTGGATCCGAATTTACGGATGAACCATACCTGCTGTTCTTTTTGGGGTGCTTCGAATATTAAGTTACTAATGGGGATCTGATCGGTAATCTCTTCGATCAAACCGGATCTTACTTCGCCATTTGGCCTGAACACCCCTACAGTACCACTTTCTCTTGCCTCGCATATTACTTTCTGAGCACCGGCTTTAAGCTCGTTTTCAATGATCTTCACCCATTTATAAGGCGGAATAATATCATTCGGATTTTTAGAGCCGACTTCTGAAAGCACTTTAAAGTCCTGGCTTAGCTCGCGGATAATATCCAGTTTTCTATCATCAGAAAGCCAGATAGTACCATTAGAGACCTCCAGAGTGTCAATCCCGTATTTTTGGATTAGTTTGACATATGCATCCAGCTGATCACGGAGAACATAAGCTTCAAACAATGTACCGCCAAGATATACCGGAATGCCGGCATCTTTGTATACATCCAGCTTAGCTTCCAGGTTCTGGGTCACATAAGACGTTCCCCAGCCAAGCTTTATTACATCTGTATAATTGGAGGCGACTTCAACAAAGTCTTCTGCCTGACGCACACTATAACCCTTGTCAAGGACAAGAGTGAGACCTTCATTTCTTGGTTTTTCGGTGCGCTTGGGTAGATTTTCGAGTCTAAAGGGCATCTGTTAGGTATATTTTAATAAGTCTTTAATATAAGAAAATAAGCCCACTTTTTTAAATTCGGGACTAAACAGATGAATTTACGCGACGGTTGCTCAGATTTATCAGTCCCCTGATGCGGTTTCGGTCTATTTTCCCCAACATTTCAGGAGTGTACCTCCACAACCAGTTTCCTGAAGAAGTTCCCGGAATATTCATGCGATGGCTACCGTCAAGGCCCATATAGTCCTGCAGAGGGAATATTGCCTGATCAGCTACCGACAGCATTCCCAAACGTATGAACTCCCAGTTAATTTCATTTCCATCGGAACGGGTATAAATTCTGGCTCTGTGCTGCTCCGCTTCAGAAGTGGAATTATACCAACCCAGGGCGGTGTCATTATCATGTGTTCCGGAATAAGTCACGCAATTTTGCGGGTAATTGTGCGGGAGAAAACTGTTAGAGGAATCCGAATCGAATGCAAATTGTATGATCTTCATCCCCGGAAAATTGAATTGATCTCTTAACTGCTCAACTCCTTTTGTCACGAAGCCCAGGTCCTCAGCAATGATGGGTATCTCGCCGCACTCATCTAATATGGTCTGGAATAATTTTTCGCCCGGACCTTCGATCCATTCTCCTTTTTCAGCGGTCTTTTCTGTCGCTTCTACCTGCCAGTAGGCGTCAAATCCACGGAAGTGATCAACCCTGATAGCATCACAGATCCTGAACATATGCTTGAAACGGGCTACCCACCAGGAATACCCATCCCTTTCGAGTTCATCCCACTTATACAACGGGTTTCCCCATAACTGACCGGTTTTTGAAAAATAGTCGGGCGGTACTCCAGCTACCAGCTGACGATTCCCCTCTGCATCTACTTCAAAATATTCCGGGTTCGCCCATACATCTGCACTGTTATGGTCTACAAATATGGGTATATCACCGACCACACGAATATCCCTGTCGTTAGCATAACTTTTCAGGCTGCTCCATTGTTGGTCAAATTCAAACTGCAGCCAGTACTGATAGTCGATCTCGTTATTAAACTTCTTACGGTAGGCTTTCATCGCCTTTTTTTCACGCTTTGCAATATCGCTATCCCACTGATTCCAGGGTCGGCGGTCGAAGTACTTCAGGCAGGCCATAAACAGAACATAGTCATCCAGCCAGTGCGCATTATCTTTTTTAAAATCTCCGAAGGCTTCGTGCTCTTTCTTATCACCGTTTTCATAGAACCGGGCAGAAGCCTTGCTGTACAAAATATCCCTGCTTGCAAATGAAGCTTCATAATCAGCCTCTGTTTTTACCGGTATCTCATACTGTGAAGTTTCTTCTGCTTTCAATAAACCTTTTTCGACCAGAAGGTCCGGGCTTATGAGATAGGAGTTGCCTGCAAAAGCCGAATAGCTGGCGTATGGAGAGTTTCCATAACCAGTGGGTGTTAGCGGAAGGATCTGCCAGATGGTCTGACCGGTATCCTGTAAGAAATCTATGAATTCACGAGCTTCATGTCCCAGGTCTCCGGTTCCGTATTTACCGGGAAAAGAGGTCGGGTGCACTAATGCTCCACAAGATCTTGGAAATCTCATTTACTGTGTATGCTTTGGTTTTAAAATTAGTCCCGCAAGTGGAGGAATCGTGACCGATACCGAGGCTTTCTGACCATGCCATTCTCCCCACTCCGCATAAGCTGCCTGATCTCCGGCATTACTTCCACCATAAAATTCAGAGTCGCTGTTCAGAAGGACTTCGTAGGCACCGGCCTCAGGAACTCCAACTTTATATCCATAGTGAACCGTTGGAGTAAAGTTTAAAACCACTACCAGGAAATCATCCGGATCTTTTGCTCTTCTGATGAAAGATATGATGCTGTTATCCGCATCACTGATATCGATCCATTCGAATCCTCTCCAGTCAAAATCCACCTCATGCAGAGCTTTTTCTTCCCCGTTAACTCCATTAAGGTCACGGATCAGCTGCTGGACGCCCTTATGTTTATCCCACTCCAGCAAATGCCAGTCTAGTGATCGTGCTTCATCCCACTCTGCCCATTGACCGAATTCACTTCCCATAAACAAGAGATTTTTACCGGGATGAGTATACATATATGTATAGATCAGCCGAAGATTGGCAAATTTCTGCCAGTCATCCCCCGGCATTTTGGCCAGCATAGACTGCTTCATATGCACAACCTCATCATGTGAAAAGGGCAGTGTAAAGCGTTCTGAAAAAGCATAGATCAGTGAAAAAGTAAGCTGATCCTGATGGTATTTACGATATACCGGGTCTTTTTCAATATAGGTCAGCGTATCGTTCATCCAACCCATATTCCACTTGAAGTCAAATCCAAGTCCACCGGTTTCAGTGGGACGTGATACCCCTCCCCAGGAGGTAGACTCCTCTGCGAAGGTTAGAGTGCCCGGATGATGTTCATGAACCACGGTATTGAACTTCCTCAGAAAATCGATGGCTTCAAGGTTCTCGCGGCCGCCATATTTATTAGGCACCCACTCTCCGTCATCACGCGAATAGTCCAGATAGAGCATTGACGCAACAGCATCTACCCGGAGTCCATCTATATGAAATTTGTCACACCAGTATACTGCATTTGAGATCAGGAAATTCTGAACTTCCGTGCGACCAAAATTAAATATGCAGGTTCCCCAGTCTTTGTGCTCACCCTTTCGCTCATCTTCATGCTCATAAAGAGCTGTTCCGTCAAATCTTCGCAAGCCATGTTCATCTTTGGCGAAATGCGCCGGTACCCAGTCCACGATCACTCCAATTCCTTCTTCATGACATTTATCTACAAAATACATGAAATCTTCCGGCTTGCCGAAGCGACTTGTAGGAGCAAAATAACCGGTGATCTGATATCCCCAGGAGGGGTCATAGGGATGTTCCGCAATAGGAAGTAATTCAATATGGGTATAACCCAGGTCCTTTACATAAGGAACCAGCTGATCGGCACATTCACGGTAATTCAGAAAACCGGGCTCTTTTCCCACTTTTCTTCTCCATGAACCCATATGCAGCTCATATATTGAGACCGGTTCAGTGGTATAATCTGTATTATCTCTTTTTTCCACCCATTTCTGATCCTGCCATTCGTAACCATCCAGTTCACAGACAATAGATGCCGTATCAGGACGAAGCTCAGAATAGAAAGCATATGGATCTGACTTTTTAAGCGGAGGATCCTGCATAGGTGACTTTATCTCAAATTTGTAGAGGTCACCAGTCTGAACATGAGGAATAAACAACTCCCACAACCCCTGATCATGAAGCTTTCTCATCCGGTGCACGCGGCCGTCCCAATTATTAAATGAGCCGATCACACTCACCCGGTTAGCACTCGGGGCTGTAGTTACAAAATGTGTCCCCTTCACTCCATCCACTTCCATGAGGTGTGCGCCCATGAATTCGTAAGCTTTGTGGTGATTTCCTTCACCCCACAGCTGCAGGTCAAAATCAGATATCTGACTTTCGAACTGATATGGGTCGATGATCGTAAAATGGTGGCCTTCTCTGGTTTCAATCTCAAGACGATAACTAAATTTCTTTTTTCTTCTGCCGAAAACATGTTCAAATAATCCTTCATCCGACACGCGGGACAGTTCTTGTGTATTCTTTCCGAACTTTGCCGTGACTATTGCGGCTTCAGGTCTGAAAACACGCAAAACCAGCTTCTCTTTCCCTTTCACTTTTTCTGTTCTCAATCCAAGAACTGAAAACGGATCCCCGTGCGATCCGTCAGAAACAGATGCAATAATATTCTTATCTAAAATTGAGTTCATCACCTTGGTTAATTTAGGAGGGCAATTAATATACTAAATCATTCATAAATCTCTGTTCTTAATTAAGGTGTTTCCTTCTCATTGTTTCCCTATTTTCCTGCCATGGACACAACCGGATTCATTGCCAGACGCTATTTATTTTCAAGAAAACACATTTCCCTGATCTCCACGCTTACTTTCATAAGCATTACGGGCATCACTATAGGTACTGCTCTGTTAATCGTGGTTTTATCGGTATTCAATGGTTTTTTTTCTGTAATCAAAGGTTTTCTTCTTTCTTATGATCCCGATATAAGGATCGAGTCATCCGGGTCTCCCACTTTCAGCCAGAATGAAGAAGTGATGGCCAGACTCCGGGAAGTGCCCGAAATCCGGGTCATCTCTCCTTTTATTGAAGACAAGGCTCTGATGGCTATCGGAGAGGACAACAGTGCTGTTGTTGATGTAAAGGGCATTGAGAAAGACCTCTTCTTTCAGCTCAGCGATGTAGAGAAAACAGTTACGGACGGTGTTTTTGCACTTGGTGTTCAGAACCGAGTGCCCGGCGTGATGGTGCATGATGCACTCATGGATCAGCTGGAACTTGAGGTGGATGATGAAGTAGCTTTACTGAGTGCTGCTGCAATGAAAAATGCGCTAACCCAGATCTCTTCACCCAGAGTCACTACTTTTGATGTGCGGGGGTCCTACTTTATTCAACAGGTTGCCGGTTCACCTAAGGTCTTTGTGGAACTGAAAGCAGCTCAGCGTCTCTTCCGACTCCGAAACGAGATCTCCGGATATGATATAAAACTGACAGATAATCAACTTGCGAATACTGTGAAAGACCGGCTTCAGGCTGAACTGGGCAGTGATTACAAGATCTCTACCTGGTATGATCTTCAGAAGCCCCTTTATGATGTGATGTATCTCGAAAAATGGGCTTCCTATGTAATCCTGATGATCATTGTGATCGTAGCCGTCCTTAATATCATAGGCTCACTGACGATGATCGTAATACAAAAACAGCGTGATATCGGAATACTGATCTCCATGGGTTACACTCGAAAAAGAATCCGGTCTATTTTCAGAAAACAAGGGCTGTATATCGGTCTGATCGGCTGTTTTATAGGAGGTGCGCTTGGGTTATTCCTGGCCTGGGCACAGCAGACCTATGGCCTGGTCAAGCTTTCTAATGCTTTCGTGATCGATTCCTATCCGGTTGACATACAGATGCTGGATGTAATCGTAATCCTTGCCGGAAGTCTTATTTTGAGTATCCTCGCAAGCTGGTACCCGGCTTACCGTGCTTCACTGGTCAATCCCGCTGATGCAGTGAGATACGAGTGATGGACAGAGGACCGAAGACCGGGGCAGACTTAAATTCCCCGACAAGTCGGGGAGATGACCGAAGCTACATGACTGATAAGAATTCTTACCGTTCATGAATTCTGGAGCAATATAAAAGTATTTTTTATCTGAACGGCTTTTGGTCATCATTTGTGCAAGCGTTAACGACAGCATCCGCTTTCGGTCTTCGGTCCGTATTTTATCCGTATAGGTCCGGAAGATCGTTCTCGTACAGTATTACATCACCGGGGTGAGCGATCGCCCGTACTTTTTCATTGGCTTCGAAAAGGCTTTCCACCACTTCCACCTTATCAGCTTCCCCGTTGGTTATTTTGATACCTTCAAGAATCGCCTTGCTTCGTTCCTTTCCGACCAGATAGATATGATCCAGCCCTGCTTTTCCAATAGCTTCCCCGAATTTTCGGTTTTCTTCGTATTCGATCTCTCCGAGTTCTACCATCCCGGGTGTTATGATGATCCTTTTCCCGGTCTTGAATGAGCTGAGAATTTCCACAGCATTTTTAGCACCTACCGGGTTTGAATTAAAAGCATCATCGATAACGATCAGGTCACCGGCCTGTTTCATTTCGAGACGATGTTCCACGGGTTCCATTCTTCTTGCAGCCAGCGCCATGGTCTTTAACCTGAGTCCCAGGTGCTTGCCGACACTGATCGCCAGAAGCAGGTTCTGGGCATTATGAGCTCCCAGCAGTTTGGTATGAAAGAGTTCTTCTTCGTCTCCGGTCCAGACCCTGAATTCCATTCCAGCCGGGCCATATTGAACTTCACTTCCTCTTATATCACCATCCTTCAGCCCCGCTTTAATTCTGAGGATATCGTCCCGGTCTTGCCCCATGACTGAAACTCGCGGGTCATCTGCATTTAATACCGCTACTCCCCCTTTTTCTAATCGTCGGACCAGAGTGCCTTTCTCATGAGCGATAACATCCTGTGAACCAAAGGTCTCAAGATGAGCAAAACCGACATTAGTCACGACCGAGATATCCGGCTGGGCTATATCACATAACTCGCCAATATTTCCTGCATAACGGGCTCCCATCTCCAGGATCAGTACCTGGTGATTTGAATTCAGATCATTGTTGATCACCTTACAGATACCCATGGGAGTATTGTAGCTGCCCGGGGTCGAACATACATTATAGCGTTCCTTCAACAGGTCGCGGATCATAAACTTTGTGCTGGTTTTCCCATAACTTCCCGTAAGTGCGATCACTTTAAGATCGGGCATGGAAGCCAGCTTACGCCGGGCATCATTCTTAAAACCATCCTGAATACTTTTCTCTACCGGCTGCGTAATCAGGCTGGCCGGTAAGACCCAGAAGGGGTACAAAATACTTCCGAATATCCACCCGAATACCAGTAACAACAGGTCGAATGAAAGAAAGGTGACATAGTAATTCGGAAGTGGCAAATCCAAAAAGGGCATGACTCCACTATAGGCCATATAGAGGAAGGATCCCGGAATGAAAGCTGCCAATAGGAATAATGGGCCGCTTAGACGGATCACACGAGGAGTAAACACAAGCGGTTTCTTTTCCTTTTCCGGTTTATATCGCTTAACAGTACCGAACCAGTAGATCCCGTAAATAAACAGAACCAGTGAAAGTGCCGTAGCAGTGACCTGGGAAAAGACCCAGCTCTCAAACCAGATCATCAGGAGCAGCACAATGTTAAACAGGCCAAGATCGGACGGGATCACTTTCGCATCCCAGTTCTGCTTCATCCAGTCCCAGTATTCATTTCTCTTGTATCCGGTCTGCTGAAATACCTGCATAAAGAACCGTATGCGATACCAACTGTATCGCAGCATAAGCAGGCTAAAAAGGATAGCCGTTATATCAAGCAGCGTATAATACCAGTTCAAGTCAGGTTAATTTTTGATGATGAATGTTCTGCTGAGATTACTTTCTCGAATTTGGCATGGAAGCATATTATATTTCCCGCCGCAAATCTAAGAATTTTAATGCAGGCAAATATATGAAATTAATTATCCCAATGGCGGGTCGCGGAACCCGTGTTCGGCCACACTCACATACGGTTCCTAAACCTTTGCTTCCGGTTGCCGGAACTATGATCATCGAACGTATTGTGGAAACCTTTGCCCGCACTTTAGACCGCAGCATTGACGAGATCGTATATATCCTCGGACCGGATTTCGGGCAGGATATTAAAGATCAGCTGACTGCAATGAGCGATCGTCATGATGCAAAATCTACTTTCAGAGTACAATTTCCGGCATTAGGAACTGCACATGCCGTTGCCTGTGCGAATGAAGATCTTGAAGGTGAAGTGATCGTTGCCTTCGCCGATACCATATTTGATTCAGATGAGACTTTTGATCTGGACGGCGCTGACAGTGTGATCTGGCTAAAAAGAGTCGAGGATCCTTCCCGCTTCGGAGTCGCTGTACATGAAGGTGATAAGATCACCGGGTTTGTGGAAAAACCCAAAGAGTTCATTTCAGATCTGGCCATCATCGGTGTATACTATTTTAAAGACGGCAGTGAACTGAAAAGACAGGTTAACCGGGTGATGGAAAAAGACTTAAAAGGTCCCGGCGGCGAGTACTTCCTGACCGAAGCGCTGGATAATATGATCAACGAAGGAAAGATCTTCAAGATCGCTACTGTTGATGAATGGCTGGATTGCGGTACGCTGCCTGCATGGCTTGAGACCACCGGACTCATTACCGAAAAAGAATATAAAGAAGTAGACCCGGCCAGTTATCCTGGTTGCACTATTCATCCTCCGGTATTTATCGGGGATAATGTGACGCTTATTAATACTGAGATCGGACCCAAAGTAAGTGTAGAACACGACACGGTGATCCGTAATTCAAAGATCAGCAATTCCATCATCCGGGATCATGCCCAGATCAACGACACAGAAACCGAAGGATCTACGATCGGAGCTTATACTTCTGTTAAAGGACTGAAAGGACAGATCGATATCGGAGATCATTCATCGATCGATATCTGAGACTGTTTTTTAGCCGGCGGGGCCTGACAAATATTATTTTCCCGAGGATGCCTGTGGCAAAAAAGGTTAAATAGTAAGAATGGCGGTCTTAACCTGACGACTCAGGATTTTTTTCATTATTCAGTCCCGGTCTCTAAACAATACCCAGGCGGTCAGTCCGCCGAGCAGGGCTGCTGTACCCACCATAAGTCCGAGGTTCAGATCTCGCTGCACTCGTTTGGCTTTTTGAAGCTTTTGAGCACCTAATCCTTTGGACTCGATCAGCTTTTCGAATTCATCGATCTTCTTAACGATCTCTTCTCTGCTTTTTTCTTTAAAACTCATTGCTTATATCTCCTTTCTAATTAGAAACGTGAGTATCCTTCATTGCATTCATTGTCGTGAATCGCATGATCCTATCTTAATGAAATCATATTAAATGAAAGAATTAAGAATTATGGGTCTGCTTATTGGCCTTATGCTTTTTGCAATCTGATGTGGTCCGAAATGATCTTTTTTGATAATTCAATATGAGTTATTCAATATTCATCATTCATTAGTCACTATTTCGAAATTTTAATTCCTATTTTGAGTTCATGCAGAAAGAATTTCAGGTACGTGTATTACCGGAAGTAGCCGGACAAAGCGAATTACTTCGTGAACATATCATACAACAGGAAAAGATCGATCCGGATGAGATACGCCATATAGAGATCCTGCGACGGTCGGTGGATGCCCGTGCCAGGCAAGCCTATATGCAGCTCAGAGTGCGGGTTTACCTTAATGAAGATTACGCCGAAGAAAAGATCAATCTGCCGGATTACCCGGATGTCACTAATGCTGAAGAAGTGATCATTGTAGGCGCGGGACCTGCCGGGCTTTTTGCCGCCCTTGAACTTATGAGTAATGGTTTTAAACCGGTGATCATTGAGCGGGGAAAAAATGCCAAAGACCGCATTGCAGATATAAAGGGTATAAATGTAAAACACATTGTAAATGAGGATTCCAATTACTGTTTCGGTGAGGGCGGTGCAGGGACTTATTCCGATGGAAAGTTATATACACGGTCCGGTAAACGGGGAAATACCCGAAAAGTACTGGAACTGTTTGTAGGTTTTGGGGCCGTGCGTGAGATCCTGGTTGAATCACACCCCCATATAGGAACCAACAAACTCCCCCGTATCATCGCCAACATGAGAACCTGTATTCTTCAGAATGGCGGTGAGATCCATTTTAATACACGCATCACGGATCTTATTACTGAGTCTGATCGCATTAAAGGGGTTGTAGCCCAGGATGGCAGTAAGTTTTTGGCAAAAAATGTGATCCTGGCTACAGGACATTCTGCCCGGGATATTTTTGAGCTGCTGCACCGCAAAGGCATTAAGATCGAACTGAAACCGCTGGCCATTGGGGTCCGGGTAGAGCATCCGCAGACTCTTATCGATTCTATACAATATAACTGCGATACCCGGGGCGAGTACCTGCCTCCGGCTGCTTACAATATAGTTAAACAGGTTGGCGAACGCGGTGTCTATTCCTTCTGTATGTGTCCTGGAGGAGTGATCGCACCCTGCGCCACCTCACCGGGTGAGATCGTAACTAACGGGTGGTCATCTTCACGCAGGGCCCGTGCTACTGCCAATTCCGGGATCGTAGTTGAACTCCGGGAAGAAGATTTCAAAGACTTTGCGGATCACGGTCCGCTGGCGGCAATGGAATTTCAGCGATCCATTGAACAAAAGGCCTGGCTGGAGGGCGGTAAAACACAGACCGCACCGGCACAGCGACTGGAAGACTTCCTCAATGGAAAAGTATCTAAAGATCTACCAAATACTTCTTACGCACCGGGCATTACTTCTGTTGAACTGGGTTCCGTACTTCCGGGATTCATTCATCAGCATCTCAAGACCGGGTTCCGGAAATTCAATAAAAGCATGCGTGGATATATCACCAATGATGCGGTAGTTCATGCACCTGAGACCCGGACCTCCAGTCCGGTGAAGATACCTAGAGATAACCATTCCTGTCAGCACGTTCAGATTGCCGGGCTCTATCCCTGCGGGGAAGGAGCAGGATACGCGGGCGGAATCATGTCAGCTGCCATGGATGGGATCCGGTGCGCGGAGAGGATAGCTGGGATTAGTTAACCGGATACGAAAGGTTATGTACTAAGTACTGGGTACTAATAGGTTGGGAACCAGTGAAAGATCCTTTTCTAACTGCAAAGGTCACTGAGTCGCAGAGATAGTTCCTGAATTCTGAATACTGACTCCTGAATTCTATATTATATCCACTTCAACACTTTTTATTTCTCTTCATCAGAAAACATCGCCTATGGAAAGTATTAAATGGGGCATACTCAGTACAGCTAAAATAGCTTTAAAGGACGTGATCCCGGCAATAAAAAGATCAGAGCTGGGGACTGTTCATGCTATCTGCTCCCGGGATCCGGAAAAAGCCAAAGCCGTTGCAGAGGGGCTTGATATTCCCGTCGCTTACAGTAGTTATGAGGATCTCCTTGCGGATGAGGAAATCGATGCTATCTATAACCCTCTTCCCAATCACCTTCATGTTCCATGGACCCTGAAAGCCCTCGAAGCCGGGAAGCATGTGCTATGTGAGAAACCCATAACACCCACCCTCACCGAGGCCGAGGACTTACTTGAAAAAACCAGACAGTATCCTGATCTAAAGGTCATGGAAGCCTTTATGTACCGTTTTCACCCTCAATGGACCAAAGTTAAGGAGCTGGTCAGTGAAGGGGTTATCGGTGACCTGAAAACCATGGACTGCATCTTTACCTACTACAATGATGATCCGGACAACATCCGGAATAAATACAAGGATGGTGGGGGTGGCCTCCTGGATATTGGCTGTTACTGTGTTTCAGCTCCCCGGTTCATCTTTGGTGAAGAACCCGTTGAAGTGAAGGGATATCTGCAGATCGATCCGGAATTCGGAGTAGACCACCTGGCATCAGGATTACTCCGCTTCAATAAAGGGATGTCGACCTTCACCGCTTCCATGGAAATTCATGCCCACCAGAATGTGAAAATATTTGGTACGAAGGGACATATCGATATACCGCAGCCATTTAATCCCCCGGCACACCGTCCTTCTACCATTTTCGTGGTCACGGACACTGAATCCCGGGTGATCGATATCCCTGCGGCTGATCAATATACCTTACAGTGTGATGCTTTTGCCCGTTCGGTTATAGATGACAGTCCGGTTCCCACTCCTCTTGAGGATGCAGTGGCTAATATGCGGATATTAGACAGGATCCGTCGTTAGTCTTTGGTTATGAGATTCTGACCCCTGAATTCAGATTTCTGACCCATATACTTAGGTCTCTGAAATTATGTGTATCTTATAGCTTCAATATTTTAAGCCCGGCTGAGATCCGGGCTTTTTCATTTAATTTTATATATGTCCTTTTCCTCCCTGAACCTGTTACCCTCTATCCTGAAATCATTAGACGAAGAAGGATACACTGACCCCACTCCCATTCAATCCCAAGCTATTCCCGTCGCACTTAAAGGTAAAGACTTACTGGCCTGTGCTCAAACCGGAACCGGTAAAACGGCCGCTTTTGCAATACCCATTATACAGTTACTTCAAAAAAGACGTACTTCCAGTGAAGACCGCAAGATCCGGAGCCTGATCGTTACCCCTACCCGCGAGCTGGCGATACAGATCGATGAGAGTTTCAAAAATTACGGCCGCCATACAGACCTCAGAACCACCGTTGTTTACGGCGGTGTTAAGCAGATGAAACAGGTCAAAAGGCTAAAACACGGTGTGGATATACTGACCGCTACACCCGGACGATTACTCGACCTGATGAATCAGGGGCATATATCGCTGGCTGATGTGGAATTTTTTGTGCTGGATGAGGCTGACCGCATGCTGGATATGGGTTTTATCCATGATATCCGGAAACTGCTTAAAGTGCTTCCATCCAAACGACAGACCTTTTTCTTTTCGGCTACCATGCCGCGTGAGATCGTTCAGCTATCAGGTTCTATCCTGAAAGACCCGGTCAAAGTAGAAGTGACCCCTGAGTCCTCAACGGTAGAAACCATTCAACAGGGATTGTATTACGTAGACAAAGGGAATAAGAACAAACTGCTGATCGATGTATTGCAGGATGATGAGATCAAGTCTGCCTTGGTCTTTACCAGAACCAAACATGGTGCCAATAAGGTAGTTAAGCTCCTGAATCGTGAGAATATCGGAGCAGAGGCCATACATGGAAATAAATCGCAGGCTGCACGACAGAAGGCTTTAGGCAATTTCAAAGATCAGGTAACCCGGGTTCTTGTAGCCACCGATATCGCTGCCCGCGGAATCGATGTGGATGAACTGCAGTATGTAATCAATTACGAGATCCCGAATATTCCGGAAACCTATGTCCACCGTATCGGACGTACCGGCCGGGCAGGAGCTGACGGCACAGCACTGTCCTTCTGTGATGCAAACGAAAAAGCATTCCTGCGGGATATTGAAAAGCTGATCGATCAGAATATTCCCGTGATCGATGATCATGATTTCCCGCTGGTGGATCACAATCCACCCGAAGCTCCAAAACAGCAGGGAAGAAGATCCCGCAACTCACGTAGTACCGGACGAAATGGTTCTTCAAACGGATCCTCCGGATCTAATAAAGGACCCAGAGCAAAAAGCAGCAGCAGGAACAGTTCCGGGCAAAGACGGAGAAGAAAGTAGTTTTGGGTTCTGAGTTTTGAGTTACTTCCCGGTTATACTCACTTTCAATCACTGAGAAAGATCTGCTTGCTGGCTGTTGAGTACTGGGTACTGGGTAAGAATGTATTGTTGCCCGTTCCCAACCTTTGGTTGGGAACAAGTAAAAACTGCCTGCCGGCATAGGCAGGTTGGAAACAAGCAAATGATATAGTCCGGAACTGCATTCTGAATTCTGACTACTGAATTCTATATTCCGCTTTCTACCTTCTATTCAACTCAAGCTCTGATCCATGCTTAAACCCTTTTTTCTCAGCCTCATTGCGGTTCTTCCCCTAACCCTTGCCGCCCAATCCGATCCGGCACAATTTGTGAATCCCCTGGTGGGAACCCAGAATATGGGTCATACTTATCCCGGGGCAACGGTACCTTTTGGAATGGTGCAGCTTAGTCCCGATACGGATACAACACGCTACGAGCTGAACGGAAGCTATAACCCTGAGGTCTACCGCTATTGCGCCGGCTATCAGTATGAGGATCCGACCATCGTGGGCTTTAGTCATACTCATTTCAGCGGGACCGGTCACTCCGACCTGGGCGACTTCCTGATCATGCCAACCACCGGAGAACTTCAGCTGCATGCGGGCTCAGAGGAAGATCCCTCGACCGGGTATCGCTCAGCCTATTCACATGACAATGAAATTGCTGAGCCGGGCTATTACAGTGTGTTGCTGGAAGATCATGGTATTGAAGCCGAGCTGACCTCCACCAATCGTGTGGGAATCCACCGGTATACTTTTCCGGAAGAAGCCGACGGTCATATCATCCTGGATCTGGAGCATGGGATCTACACCTACGATGAAAAGAATGTGTGGACCTTTGTGCGGGTGGAGAACGATTCCACCGTAACCGGCTTCAGACAGACCGACGGCTGGGCCCGTACCCGTACCGTCTATTTTGCGATGAGCTTTTCCAAACCCTTCACTTCGTACGGGCATGAAAAAGATGAGAACGATACCTACAGAGGTTTCTGGAGAAAGTTTGATGAATCGAAAAACTTCCCGGAAATGATCGGCAAGGACATCCGGGCCTATTTCAATTTTGATGTGGAAGAAGGAGAAGAGGTCATGCTGAAATTCGCCCTCTCTTCCGTCAGTACCGAAGGGGCTATAAAAAACCTACAGGCGGAAGCAGCCCACTGGGATTTTGATCAATACCGCTCCGATGCCCGCGCGCTCTGGAATAAAGAATTGAGTAAAGTGGAGGTGGAAACCATCACCCGGAAAGATAAAGAGACCTTTTACACCGCACTCTATCACACCTTTCTGGGACCGATCACTTATATGGATGTCGACGGCCGGTATAAGGGCCTCGATCAGAATACTCACACAGCCGAAGATTTTACCAATTACACCATCTTTTCTTTGTGGGACACCTACCGGGCTCTGCATCCCTGGTTCAATATTGTCCAGCAGCAAAGGAACCGCGATATGGTCTACTCCATGCTGGCTCATTATGACCAGAGTGCCCATCATATGCTGCCGATCTGGTCGCATTACGCTAATGAAAACTGGTGTATGATCGGATATCATAGTGTATCCGTAATTTCGGATGCCTACATCAAAGGAATCATCTCAGGGGACATTGACCGGGCACTGGAAGCAAGCGTAACCACCGCCAAAGTACCTTATTATGACGGCATCGGGTACTATATGGATCTGGGATATGTGCCGGAAGACCAGAATACTTCCTCCGTATCCAAGACCCTGGAATATGCCTATGATGACTGGGCCATTTCACAGCTGGCCAAAAAAGCGGGTAATACCGAAGTGGAGACAGAGTTCAAGAAACGCTCCCGGAATTTTGAGAATGTGTATGATGAGCGTATAGGTTTTATGCGTCCCCGTTTATCCGATGGTTCCTTCAAACAGGAGTTTGATGAGATGGATACTCACGGGCAGGGATTTATTGAAGGTAACGCCTGGAATTATAGTTTGTATGTTCCTCATGATCCTGACCGCATGATCGAAATGATGGGTGGAAAAGACCGCTTTTCCGAACATCTGGATTCTCTTTTTGTGATGGAGATCGAGGACAAGTACATCGATCAGACCGAAGATATCACCCGCGACGGGATCATCGGTAATTATGTGCATGGTAACGAGCCCGGTCATCACATTCCCTATCTCTATAACTGGACCAATGATCCCTGGAAGACCCAGGAACGGGTTCGCATGATCATGGACACTATGTATTCCAATACCTCCGATGGCCTTCCCGGAAACGACGATGCGGGTCAGATGTCAGCCTGGTACCTTTTCAGTGCCATAGGATTCTACCCGGTAGCGCCGGGTGCCGACTGGTATGCGATCGGCAGTCCTAATATACGTTCCGCCACGATCAACCTGGAAAGCGGCCATACAGTGACCATCGAGGCGCTGAATCAGTCGGAAGAAAATATCTATGTGCAGAACCTGAGTATAGACGGAAAAACGGTTAACCGGAATTACCTCCTGCATAACGAGCTCATGAACGCAGACCGGATCGTATTTACCATGGGATCCAAACCCAATACAGAATGGGGTACTATCTCACCAAAATAATTACCGGACACATAACCGGAACTTACCGGTTCAGACCGCTTGCGGAAGACGACCTTCCCATGCTTTCCGAATGGCTGAGCAGACCACATCTGCAGAAATGGTGGAGTGAACAGGAAACCGGTATTCAATCACTGAAGGAAAAGTATCTGCCGCGTATTCATGGACAGGATGACGCCCGGCCCTTTATCATCAGGAAGGATGAAGAGGATCTCGGTTATATACAGTATTACTCCGTTACCCATGGGAATCCGGAATGGTGGCCGGATAAACCGGGTCCGGGAATACTGGGTATAGATCAGTTCATAGCGGACGAACAAGATCTCGGACACGGAATGGGATCTGCATTCATCTCCGAATTTTGTCACCTTCTGTTTCAGGGTCCGGATATTAATGAGATCAGAGTAGATCCTTCTCCTGATAATCACGGGGCCATTCGTTGTTATGAAAAAGCGGGCTTCACAAAGATCAATTTGATTGACACCCCGGCAGGAGCCGCTCTGATGATGATCTTAACAGAAGCAACGCAAGAAAATTAAATCCGGATTTTATTGGTTGTATGCACACGGACGTTAATCTTTATCCGATTTTTTTCACCCCTGCTTCATGAGTTTTATTAAGAACGGTTCCATCACTTTATGTCTTCTGTTCTGCCTTTCGGGCGTTTGCAATGGTCAGCTGACGATCACAAAAGGAATAGATTTAGAGGCAGCCTACATTGGAGAGTCTGCCATAAATCTGAATGGTGGTGCCGATCAGGGCATTGTTTATCTCCATCAGACCGATCTGATGTCTACTTTCAACACCGGGGAACTGGGACTATGGAAAGGGGGAAATTTCTACTTTTATGGCTTTGATCTACGTGGCGGAAGTCCGACCACACTTGCCGGAGATTATCAGGTTATCAGTAATATTGATGCACCCGATGGTTTACTACTGTATGAAGCCTGGTACGAACAGGTCTTTTGGGATGGTCGGCTATCCGTTTTAGGAGGATTATATGGCCTGGACAGTGAATTTGATATTATTGAGTCTGCTTCCATTTTTATTCAGAGTTCTCATGGAACCGGAGCTGAACTGGGAGCAAGCGGCCCCAACGGTCCATCCATTTTTCCCTATTCTTCACTGGCTCTGAGAGTTAAATTTGCCCTCTCTGAACATATCATTTTTCAGGGGGCTGTTCTGGAAGCTGAAGCTGGTATTCCCGGTAACAATTCGGGTATAAATGTAAGTTGGGATAGAAATGAGGGACTCTTATTCATCTCTGAATTTGCCTGGTTTTTCGGTGATACTGAGTACTCAACGGCAGCGACCAGAGGAAGACATTATCGGGGGATCAGCCGGACCACTACTTCAAATCATAAAACTAAGATCGCATTGGGAGGATGGACCTATAGCAAGTCATATGATTCGTTTAGCAGCTCACCCCTAGCCACTAAAGCTAAAAGCCGGGGCTTATATCTCTTAACAGAGAGCAAGATATATTCTGATCATCAAAACCCATCCAGAGGATTAACTGTTTTCGGGAGAATCGGAACAGCATCAGAGGAATCAAACCGTTTATCCTGGTATTCCGGTGGGGGTGCAGTATATACCGGCCTGATAAAGAACCGGAATAAAGATCAGCTGGGACTGGGCTTCGCTGCCGCTTTCAATGGGAATCTTTTTATAGAAAATATTCCCATAAATGGAAATGAGGCGGACCATACAGAAACCAACATTGAATTAACATACCTGGCCCAGTTACATGATAAAATATCAGTTCAGTTTGATTATCAATATGTAAGCAATCCCAATACTGATCCTTCCATCAATAATGCCTCTCTAATTCTATTACGCCTTATGCTAAATCTTTAACTGAACATCCATTCAAAGTATTTCCAAAATGGGATCCTGGCGGCATTTATGTGGTCAAAATACTTTTCATATACTCCCTCTTTTCTAAAAACTAAACCCCTATCTTTTCACACAATAGCTGCACATGATGAGCGGCCCATGGATATACTTGAGCTTCTGTAAGAAAAGACAGATAATAATGACATCTTTGCCATAGTGTTCCACAAATACCTCTCAATTATATTCGGCTCATAAAGAGGTGTGTCATGTTTACTACGGCATGATAAATTAAGATCAATGGTATTTTAACTGCGAAAAAATGGCCTTCGATAAAGGACTCGCTCAAAGGATATCAGAAGAACTTTCTGAACGGACTGACGTGGTTGAAAAGAAAATGTTCGGAGGACTTTGCTTCATGGTATCCGGTCATATGTGCTGTGGTATTGTTGGTGACCGCCTAATGGCCCGGGTTAAAAAAGAGAATTATGATAAATATCTTAGTGAAACATTCGCCTCTGAAATGGACTTTACCGGGAAATCTCTGAAAGGAATGATCTATGTCTCAGCAGAAGGCTTAGAATCAGACAATGAACTGAGGAAATGGGTCCAGCGATCACTGGAAATGGTTCGCTCATTACCACCCCGTTAACTTCTGCTGAATCAAAAATGCATTCATGTAAATTTATCTCCTATGAAAAAACCTGAAGCTAATTACTCTACTCTTTCTGTGATCACCTGTCCGGAATGTGGTTACAGTAATGAGGAAGAAATGCCGGAAAATGCCTGCCAGTACTTTTATAAATGTTCAAATTGTAGCATTATACTTAGACCTAAGAAAGGAGATTGCTGCGTTTACTGTTCTTTCGGAACCGTACCCTGCCCTCCGATCCAGAAAGGAAACAAGTCCTGTTGCTGAAAAATACGGTAGTAAACAGAATCGATCATCTTGCTTATCCTTATGAAAAAATTTAGCCTTTTACTCCCTCTCCTGCTTATAGGTATGAGTCTTAATGCTCAGTCTACAATGAACACGATGTCCTTTGATCCTCAGGTTGGGTCTCCCTCTGCTACATTAGATGATATAGCCTGGATGGAAGGCCACTGGAAAGGAGAAGCCTTCGGCGGGATCATAGAAGAGATCTGGTCCCCGCCGGCAGCCGGATCCATGATGTGTTCCTTCCGGCTGATCATAGACGGGAAAGTCAGTTTTTATGAGATCGTAACGATCACTGAGGAGAATGGAAGCCTTATGCTGAGGCTCAAACATTTTGACGACGATCTCAAAGGCTGGGAAGAAAAAGATGAGTCTATTGATTTTCCGCTGGTTAAAGTCAGTCCCGGTAAAATATATTTTGATGGATTCACTTTCGAAAAAGTATCAGATGATGAGATCATCATCTATGTGATCATTGATAATAGTGAAGGAAGTTATGAGAAGGCATTTCCCTACAAAAGGGTCAAGTAGTGATGGATATCCTTATAAGAAAAGAAAAAGAGAAAGATATTCAGGCCATCGAATCTGTCATTACCGAGGCCTTCAAAGATATTCCTCAAAGTGACGGTACCGAGCACCTGATCGTAAAGCAACTCAGAGATACCGATGCGATGGTACTCTCACTGGTTGCCGAGCTGGATCAGGAAATTATCGGACATATCGCTTTTTCTGAAGTTAAGATCGGTGAACTGGATGGTAAATGGTATGGCCTTGCTCCCCTTTCTATTCATCCCGACCATCAATCTAAAGGAGTAGGGAGCACTCTCATAAATGAAGGACTCAGATATCTGGAATCCATGAATGCGGCCGGATGTATACTGGTAGGTGAACCATCCTACTACAGCCGCTTCGGCTTTAATACTTTCGATCACCTTCGCTGTGCGGGTATTCCTCATGAATATGTGATGGGTCTCTGTTTTTCTGATTGTGAGCCATATGGTGATATTCTTTACGATCCGGCCTTCAACCTGGAACAGGATAGTTAAGGTAGCAGGTTGCTGCTTAACGAACTTGCAATGCAACTATGATCAACTTCAGGGTTCAGACTTTCAGCTGCGATCATCGAACTCCCTGCTTTGCCTGCCTGCAAGTGGAGAAAAGAACCACTTCCTATATCACTATATTAACGTATAACCCTACTTACCAACCTCAATACTCATGACCAAAGACCCTGAGGCATCTAAACAATCCGTATTTATAGCCTGCAGTATGGATGGTTTCATTGCCCGGTTAGACGGCTCGATAGACTGGTTGGATGAGGTTGAGCATATCGATGATGAAGACTATGGTTTTGCCGAGTTCATGAATCGTTGTGATGCACTGGTGATGGGTCGAAATACTTTTGAAAAGGTTCTCAGCTTCGGAGAATGGCCATATGGTCCGAAACCTGTGGTAGTATTAAGCCGCTCCTTGAAATCCCTGCCCGAATCTCTTCCGGATACCGTTCATTTGTTATCAGGTGACCCGGGAGAAGTGATAGAGAACCTGTCTGAGCGGGGCTGGGACCAATTGTATATCGATGGCGGAAAGACCATTCAGGAATTTCTAAATGCAGGGTTCATACAGGAGATGGTCCTTTCCACGATCCCAGTACTTATAGGGGAGGGACTCCCACTGTTTGGTTCGCTTGAACAGGACCTGAAATGGAAAGTGATAAACAGCCTAACCTATTCGAACGGGATCATCAAGACCACTTACCAGCTTTTATAGTAAGCTGATCCCTTCAGCTTCGACTGCATGATATGACTATATAATTAAATTTCCTTAGCTTAGATAAAGTTTAGAAGTTGTTTATAAAGAAAAATGACCGAAGAAGAACGTAAAAAGCTCGTTACTAAAAGAAAGAAGGAGCTTAGGGAAAAAGAGATGCTCAAGTCACTTCATACTGACCTTGATCTGGAAGAGCGCAAACTAGCTGTAAAGGAGGCGCGGGAGAAGAACGAAAACAAATATGCCCGTAAGGCGGTGATCTTTTTCGGCAATCTCTTCATACTCTACTTCTCTTATTTTATTATTCGTTCTGCGGTCAGGTTCTTTATCGGTCCTTTTATGGGTTTCCTGGGTATTGATCCGGCTTCATTCAGCATTGTATTTCATGCTTCGATCTGGGGGATTAGCATTTACAGCACCTATACCGAAGATCGCCTTCTGGATCGCATAATTGATAGGTTTTCCTGAATGTTATTTACTTAATTGTCCCTTCTCTGTACTATCCGTTTCAGACAGAAATACCCGAATGAAGACCTATACCTTCGAAGCCACGATATTAAAACACCCGGACATGAATGCCGCATTCGTGGAATTCCCCTATGATGTGGAAGAGGAATTCGGAACCCGGGGCCAGGTAAAGGTTCATGTCTGGTTTGATGATGTTGAATACCGGGGTTCACTGGCAAAAATGAAGCATCATTGTCACTTTATCGGCCTGAATCAAAAGGTCAGGAAAGAGCTGGGTAAAGATGCCGGTGATGCCGTCAGGATCCGCCTCCAAAAAGATAATAAGCCGAGAGTTATTACCATCCCCGAAGATCTTGACGTGATCCTGAAGAGTGAGTCCGGATTAAAAGAATACTTTGACAGCCTATCCTATACCCATCAAAAGGAATATGTGGAGTGGATCGAATCCGCTAAGAAACCCGAAACCAGGGACCGAAGGATGATTAAATGCAAAGAAATGCTCAGGGATAAGATCAAACATCCATGAAGATAACTATCAGAAACTACCAGCCGGAAGATTCCGATACACTGGCCGATATTTTTACCGAAAGTATACATAAAGCCGGGCCGGAATTTTACAGCCCGGAGCAGGTCAGCACCTGGGCTCCAATACCTGTTGATTATGATAAATGGCAGGAGCGTTTTGCTGAGCGGCCTCCTTTTGTGGCTATGTTTCAAGGCGAGATCGTCGGATTTATGACTCTTGCCAATGACGGCTATGTGGACTGGACCTACATCCACCCTGATCATCACCGAAAAGGAATTGCCTCACAACTTTATGATCATCTTGAGCTAGCAGCCCGGAACAAAGGGCTCAGGCGTTTGTATGTGGATGCCTCTCATATGGCGAAGTCTCTTTTTGCCGGAAAAGGGTTTGAAGTAATTAAAATGAATACAGTATGCAAAGGGATCGTCACCTTGGATAACTGGAGAATGGAAAAACACCTGTACCAAACGGGAAACGATTCTCATAATCTTTAGCTTGTTTTACTTACTAACCAATCTATTCGAACACTATAGTCATAGTGCCATGTCACATGTAATAAGATCCTCTTTTTTTGTTGCCGCTGTTATTCTGCTTTCAGCCTGTGCAACTACTTCTTCCAATATTACCATTGATGAGGAATTTGCAGCCCGCAATATGGCATCCCTTTCATCAATAGAAGTCTGGGAACAGGTCTACTATCCCGTTTCAGAAACTGACATCGAACCGGAATTGACCACAGACAGAGATTATCTAACCGACAGTATTGGTAGCCGCGGAGGAGGTCAGCAGGTCGTTAAGCGAAAACCAGCTGAGACGGTTCGATATGGATTAATGATCAGCAAAAAAGGCCGTGTAGATAAGGTGATTCCGCTTGAGGTATCCAATGCAAAGCTGATAGAACTCCAGGAATCTTACAGGAATGCCACATACAAAGCAGCCATTAAGGACGGCGTCGCCGTAAACAGCTACGTCATCATCATTGAACAATTCTGACAGAATTCAGTATTTATCGAAAATTTTTAGAAGGATCTCACGAGCTTTCATGAGATCCTTTTTTGTATCCACTACGCTTTCAGATCGAATTCACCCAATCCGCTCCTGCCTCAGCTACGTATTACCGGGTGAATTAACAAACTAATTCATCCAAGTATGAGAAAATTTTAAGCCACTTTAATAATTGCAATAATGGCCTCTGAAGGGCTTTTAATGCAGAATAACGTGACAATTAGTTGGACACATTACCCATACTGTGAAAAGGCTCCTTGAGGGAACCTTTTTTCTTTCTACATATGCATGCCTGCAAGGTAATTGTTAAACTGTAGCATGTTATCACCCCGTATCTCTACTGATCATCTTTCCCTTAGAATTATTAATTCTTCTGATACCGATCAGATATACCACATTTTCTCGGATGCTGATGTTTGCCGGTACTGGAGTGCGGAGGTCATGACGGACAAAAAAGAAGCTGAACAGTTCATAGAGACCGTTCATCGGGGCATGGAAGATGGTAGCCTCCTCGAATGGGGCATTACCCTGAGGGGAAAAAGTGAGCTGATCGGTACTGGCGCTTATTCAGCCTGGAATAAAAAACACCGAACAGCTGAGATCGGTTTCGCACTGCGCAGGGATGTCTGGGGAAAGGGATATATGAAAGAGTTTCTTGGTCCTTTTCTGAACTGGGGATTTGAAGAGCTTGATCTTCATCGTATACAGGCTGACGTGGATCCGCGCAATCTGGCCTCATTGTCTCTGCTGGAATACTATGGATTCCGAAAAGAAGGCATGTTGCGTGAATGTTACCGGCTTAACAACGAAATCCAGGATGCTGTGATCCTGGGGTTGCTGCGACCTGACTTTAAATACTGATCATGAAAAAATTCCACATACTCACCCTCAGCCTTATAAGCACCGGTTGTATCGCCTTTATGGTTTCAGGATCCGACTACCTGGAAAGTCCTGTAAAGTTATTCTTTAATTTTCCGGCCGGAAATCTGGTCACCTGGATGGGCCTGGTCTCCATGGCTATTCTTACCAAAGCTCCGGAATCAGCAAAACAAAAACCTCTTATTTCTAATATTCTGATCACCGCTGCCTGGTCATGGCTGCCGCTGGGCTACCTCGTCTCCGGAAACGTCAGCTTCAGTTTTAAAGGCACGGACCTGGGATGGCAACTCTGGCTTAGCTATAGCCTGATCATTGTATTTGGATCTATTATTTCCATCTCCTGGTCTATGATTCGTAAAAAAAGCAAGAAGGCGGATAAAAACTCATAAAAACAACCGCCTGAAATTGCTATTTTTGGAGAATAGAACAATACTACAGGGTATCTCATCTGCAGCATTAAAAAGGACATCATGAAATTTTCCAGGATATTACTCTTTGCCGGCGGAATTCTGGCCGGATTCATTCTCGCATTCACGCTCATACAGGACAAAGACGCACCCATCACCAAAGAGATGGTTCGAAATGCTGCAAGCATCATTGGACTTGAGTTCACTGAAGCCGAGCGGGACACGATGACCGATGCCCTGGAAAGCACAAGGTCCAGTCTGCAGAGCATTAGGGAAATCGAACTGAATAACAGCATTCCGCCCGCGCTTGTATTTAACCCGGTCCCTGTTGGTAAAAGGTTTGAATTCCAACAGTCCAGGCAGGTATTTGACCTTTCTGAGAATGTCGAGATGCCGGATGACCGTAATGAACTCGCTTTCTACACGGTTGCCGAACTTTCTTCCCTTATTCGTGACCGCAAGATCACCTCCGTTGAGCTGACTGAATTCTTTCTGGATCGCATCGATGAATACGATGATCAGCTGGAAGCCATAATCACTGTAACTCGTGAAAGAGCTCTGGAGCAGGCCGCACAGATGGATTATGAACTGGAAAACGGAACCTATCGCGGTCCGCTTCACGGGATTCCCTATGGTGCCAAGGACCTGCTTGCGGTTAAGGGTTACAAGACTACCTGGGGAGCAACTCCTTACAAAGATCAGGTAATCGATGAGACTGCCACTGTTATAAAAAAACTGGATATGGCGGGTGCTGTCCTGATTGCCAAGACCACTCTCGGTGCCCTGGCTTACGGGGATATATGGTTTGGCGGGCGTACCAACAATCCCTGGGACCTTGAGCAGGGATCCAGCGGGTCCTCTGCAGGATCAGCATCGGGAACCGCAGCGGGTCTTTTCCCTTTTGCGATCGGTACTGAAACCCTGGGATCGATAGTCTCTCCATCCACCAGAAACGGAGCAACAGGATTGCGGCCTTCTTACGGCAGAGTCAGCCGTACCGGAGCTATGGCTCTTAGCTGGACGATGGACAAGATCGGACCGATCACCCGAAGTGTGGAAGATGCGGCGATCGTATTTAATGCTATCAAAGGTCCGGACGGGATCGACCAAACCCTCATCAATCAGCCATTTAATTACAATACTGAATCAGATCTGTCAGGTCTCAGGATCGGCTATTTGAAATCCGCCTTCGACCGGGATTACAACAATAAGGAAAGAGACAATGCAGTGCTGGACGTACTTCGGGATATGGGGGTGGATCTGATCCCCATTGAATTACCGGAATACGATGCCGGCGCACTAAGGATCATATTGACCGCGGAAGGTGCCGCTGCCTTTGACCAGCTTACACTGAGTAATGAAGATGACATGATGAAGTGGCAGTCACCACGAGCCTGGCCAAACAGTTTCCGGGCGGCCCGGTTTATCCCTGCGGTAGAGTACATCAACGCCAACCGGGCACGCTATGAGCTGATCCAGAAGATGGAGGCCGAGCTGCTCAGCAAGGTGGATGTCTACGTCACCCCGGCCTTTGGAAATGCGAATCTGCTGATCACGAACCTGACCGGACATCCGAGTGTAGTGCTCCCCAACGGTTTTACGGATAACGGTCGCCCTACCAGTATAACCTTTACCGGCGACCTCTTTGACGAGGCCAGTGTATTGAGAGTAGCCAAGGCCTACCAGGAAGCGACGGATCATCACAAAAAACATCCGCCTCTGTTCAGTAATTAAGGATTTAACTTAGATCCGCAGTATTTGCAGTAAACGGCATCAGGAGCATGTCCCTCACGGGAGCAATACCGGCATACTTCGGTCGTATGATTACGTCTGGGATCAGTCCGACCCAGCTCCACGGTAACAATGCCCGTAGGTACGGCGATGATCCCGTAACCAAAGATCATGATCACTGCCGACAACATTTGTCCCAGCGGCGTGACCGGAGAGATGTCACCGTATCCCACCGTGGTAAGAGTAACAATGGCCCAGTAAATACTACGTGGGATGGAAGTAAATCCGTTGGAAGCTCCTTCGATCACATACATGAGTGAACCCATGATCACAGTGATAGTCATAACGGTAAAGATAAAGACCGTGATCTTGCGACGGGAGCGGTGCATAGCATCTCTGAGCTGATCAACTTCAATAAGATACTGGGTAAACTTAAGGACCCTGAATACCCTCAGCACCCTAAGAATACGGATGACTGTCAGATACTGAGAACCCGGTATAAGAATACTGATGTAGGTAGGAAGAATTGAAAACAGGTCAACCAAACCATAGAAGCTGAATACATAACCACTTACCCGGCTGACGGTAATGATCCTGAGAATATATTCGATGGTGAATAGAACCGTAAAGAACCATTCCAGGATAAGAAAGAATTCACCATAAGCTAAGCGGTAAGAAGCTACACTGTCGAGCATGACCACGATCACACTGGCGATGATACTAACGATCAAAACCACATCGAAGAGTTTACCTAAGCGAGTATCCGCCTCAAATATGATCATATGCAGGCGATGCCGCAGTGAATTCTCTTCAGATTTACTCATAGCCCTTTTTGATTTCTCAACTGTTACAGTGATCCGGTCATTATAATAGTTTCACAGATCAGATATTAGTACAGACTGGCTGGTTCTTTATTGTTTTCAGAACTTCTGATCAATAAAAAAGCCCCGTTTTGTAGACGAGGCTCAGGATTTTATAAAATAATCCGCTTAGCGGATGATCAATACGGGCGGTGAATTACCGATCACATACTTGCTATCCCGCAGGACATAAACATCGTAGTTGGTCTGTACAGCCGGAGCATCCGGTCTGACATCCAGACGAAGGGTCTGGTTTGCACTCAATCTATGATTTCTTGTATTCACAAAAACTCCTTCCGGCACAATGAAGTGCTTGTGAATATCAAATCCTTCCGGAAAACTAAAGATGGCATCCGAACCGATCACACGGAAGTTAATATTGTCAGCTTTTGCAGCAACGATGGTTGCTGTGATATTGCCGTTGTTGTCCTTCACACGCCAGGTCCCGTCACTATGCTCCATAATATTAGCATTTATGGTAGCTCTGTTACCTTCCGGAATAGGGTCCTCACTAAGAAAGATCATTCCTGCCGAGATCATAAAAAATGATATCAGCATGAGCATTAGTGTTTTCTGTTTATTCATTTGATCACCTGTTGGTTGTTGTCCCGTTTTTATGATTTGTTTAATTATCTTCTATGCCTGCTTTCCATTTTGCATAAGCAGGGTCGTTTACTAATCCCTGTAGTTCTGGTTCTAATTCCACCCGGTCCATGGTCCCCGGGTCCAGCCATTTCAATGCTTCATCCGTCTCACCCAGATTAAAATAGGTAGATACTGCACGGTACCTTATTTCGCTATTCTGATCGTTTAGTTTCGTGGCTCGGTCAATATATTCCAGGGCTTGTGATCGTTTTCCGAGATCCGAATAATAGGATGCCAGATCTGCCATCACTGTTGCATTATTTTCGTTCACTTCCAACTCACCCAGGGCTAATACGACGGCTTTTTCATAGGCTTCCCGGGCTTTATTTTCCTGACCAGATAGTGCATATGCACTCCCGAGATTTCCCCAAAAAGCATACCAGTTTGAATTTTCTTCAGCCGCCAGTTCATACATCATGGCGGACTCCTCAAACATTCCATCATAATAATACATATAGGCCAGATTACCTGCTGCAAATACATTATTGTCTATGGCAAGAGCTCTTTCAAGAACCGTTCTGCCTTTTTCTTTTTGTCCGGATGCAATCAGAACTCCTCCCAGATTAGAATATGCTGTTGAATTCCTGGGAGTCAGCTGTGTCACTTTCTCAAACTGCTCTATGGCTTTATCTGTCTGTCCGTTCACGTAGTAAAAAGTCGCCAGTTCTTTGTGGGATTTCCAATAAGCCGGCTTAAGTCTGATGGCCTGCAGGTAGGTCTGTTCTGCCTGTTCCGGATTGCCCATTTCAGAGAACACCCCGGCCATACCGGAATAGGCTTCAGAATATTTCGGATCAATATTAATCGCCTCATAATAATGACCGACTGCTTCTTCCAGCTTTCCACTGGCCGACTTGATCCGGCCTAAAAGGATCTGGATCTGGATCAGTTTGTCATTCAGCTCAAGTGATGTTTGAACAGAGCTCTCCGCTTCCCGAAGATAACTCTGCTCCCGGGTTGTCTGAAACTGTTCATACTGTACTTCCCCGATACCGGCATAACCGAGTGCAAACTCTTCATCGATCTCTACGGCTTTTCTGAAGTTCTCTAAGGCGATCTCCAGATTATCTGCCAATTCTCCTTTTTGTAAAGCAGCTACCCCCTTCAGGTAATATTCATAAGCCTCCGGATCTTCCGGAACATCCTCAGTAAGAGATGCATTTATTCCCTGGTTTACCTCAATATTAAGCATAGCCAGCATGGCTCTGACCCCCTCCCTTTCCAGCTTCAGAAAGTTACCGCTCTCTACCATAACCCGTTTTACATCAATACGCCGGGTATTATCTGCATCCACCAGTTCTATAGTCAGGCGGGTGGAATCGCCCAGCGACTGCATGCTCGAGAGTATCGCCAGATTCACTCCGAACTTCTCACTAGCTTCGGATACTGTCTTGATATTTTCATTCCTCATTTCACCTGCAGGAGCCACCCAGTAGGAATCTTCATATCGCTCAACCTCAGATAATTTAAAAGAGAGGGTTTCTGCAAGACCTTCACAGATAGCCTGCATGCTCACATCCCCACCAATATTCTCTACAGGAAGAACTGCCAGATATTTGCGGTCCAGCTCACCACTGCCAAACAGGGTCCCGTTATCCTGCATAATGATAATCACTGACAAAGCCACCAGAGTCAATATAATGCCGGCCAGCAGTGCCGGAGTTCTTTCAATAAGCGTTCCTTTCTTTTTTCTCTTTGATGGTCTGAGCGACTCGTCCTCCAGATCGTTGAGGATCTCCTGCATACTTTCGTAGCGGTTCTCGACCAGCTTCTGCAGGCATTTATCAATGACTGTCATCACATTTGTGGGAGTATCCGGAGCCAGTTCAAGAATATCTTTAGGATCTTCTTCAGCGATGGCATACATGATGGCCTGCTCATAAACTCCCTGAAACGGCATTTCTCCGGCAAAGATCTCAAAAAGCAGGACCCCGAATGCCCAGATATCAGATCTTGCATTGGCTTCCTTTCCAAGTAACTGCTCCGGAGCCATATAGGCTGTTGTTCCAATGGTGGTTCCTTCTTTGGTGATGTGCTCGGATCCCTCCAGTCTGGCCAAGCCGAAATCCATGACCTTTACCGTGCCATCCTGTTTTATGCGGATATTTGCCGATTTAATATCCCGGTGAATGATCCCATTATTGTGTGCTTCCTTTAATCCCAGAGCCACCTGTTCTGCAATAGAATATTTTTGCTCAATGGAATAGGATTCTTCTTTAAGGGCATCTTTCAGGTCCCTCCCTTCCACATACTCCATAGCAATGAAGAGATCTTCATTTTCCTCTTCGATCGCATAAACCTGGGCAATATTGGGATGGTTCAGTACGGCAGCTGAACGTGCTTCCTGCATAAAACGCTCTCTGACCTCATCACTCCTGGAAACGCGGTCCGGTAAAAACTTGAGAGCAACTTTTCGGTTGAGCTTGGTATCCTCTGCCAGATATACCACTCCCATACCGCCCTCACCGAGCTTTTCAATAATATTGTAATGGAGTATAGATTCAGGCATGTCCACCCGTTTTTAGTTCCGGCCCGAATACCTCATAGATACTTGTTATCAGGGTATATGTCGCTATAATTCATTTTTTTTGCCTAAAAACAAAATTATATGCTAAGTAATATTTTTGATTTCGATGATTAAGTACTAATCTCTGGGCTAACGAGTCTTTTTTTTACAAATCAAAGAGTATGACTGGCAGCCATTCAGATCAGCAAACCCGACAGCTTCAGGTAGCTGTTAATGAACTTACCGTTCTAAATGATATTGCTACTACTATATCATCCATGCAGCCGGTTGAAGAGATCATTGATCAGATCATTATGAAGTGCATTAAGCACCTGGCAGTTGAAGAAGGAACGATCAGTCTGCTTGAGAAAGAATCACCCGATCAGGCCTTTATGACCATGATCCGGCGGCAGGATACAACAGCTGACCGCCTTCCGATCAAACTGGATACAAAACTCACCGGGTGGATGCTTAGAAACCGGAGTATACTACTGAGTAATGATATTCATGACGATGACCGGTTTCAGTTCATGAAAGATGATGAATCTGAATTCCAGTCTATTCTTTCTGTACCGCTGATCGTGAAAAATGACCTGATCGGATACCTCGCTGTATTTAATAAGAAAAATACGGATGGATTCACGGATGAAGATAAGAGGCTCTTATCCATCATCGGGTCTCAGTCTGCACAGGTGATCGAAAACGCCCGATTATATGAAGAAGAAAAAGCTCTTTTAAGTCTTCAGGAAGAAATGAAGATGGCAAAGAATATTCAGCTGAACCTGCTTCCTAAATCTAATCCGGAACTAAAGGGATATGAAGTGGCGGCCCTGAACATTCCAGCAAAGTCGGTGGGCGGGGACTATTATGATTTTATCTTACTGGACTCCGGTAAAACCGGATTTTGTGTGGGCGATATCACCGGAAAAGGGATGCCCGCTGCCATGCTTATGGCCAACCTGCAGGCCACACTCCGTTCGCAGTGTACAATCTTTGAAGACCCTGGAACCTGCCTCAAAGGAACTAATAAACAGCTGCATCGGAGTACCGAGGCTACAAAATTCGCTACTTTATTTTACGGGGTGCTCGATCAGGAAAATGGCACCCTCGAATATGCCAACGGCGGACATGATGCCCCTTTGTTATACCGGAAAAACGATCCTGTAAAAGAGCTGAATGCGACGGGTTTATTGCTGGGTGTAATGCCGGAATCAGATTATACCATCGGGCGGATCGAATTAGAACCCGGAGACCTTCTTGCATTATATACCGATGGCATCACTGAAGCCATGGATAAAGCAGGTAATGAATACGGCTTTGACCGCCTGAAGACCCAGCTTTCCGGAATGGCTCATGAATCAGCGGAGACGATCAAAGAAGGCCTGCTGAAAGATCTTAAATCTCATACCGGAGAAGCTGCTCAAAGTGATGACATCACACTCATGCTCATCAAGCGAACTACCTGACTCCTTGTCTGAAATAAAAAATGCCCATGGGTTCTCACCCACAGGCACTCACTCCAAAAATTAGTTTAGGATACTCAACGGATCGTAAAATCCACACTGAATACAGTTTGACCCCATATCAAACGTATCGCCCCGCCTGTATCAGTCTCTTCCACCCGTATGGTAAAGTCCTCTGTACTATCCTCTTTATTGTTAATGCTCATCGGCACGCGGCCCAGATCCAGGTCTTCATTATAAGTTTGTCCGTTTTGCCCCGTCTGTGTATTTATCATCATGATCCCGCCATCCTCTTCCGGAATAGTAAACAAGGTATATTCACCGGCCGGCACTTCCAGGTCTCCGATCATAAGATCTGAAGAAGTATAGAAGTGGGTTGCACGGTTGGCACCGGTTCTCCAGCGTTTGCCCCATGGTACGATCCCGCCGAAGAGGTCCCGGCCTCGTTTTTTGGGGGAACCGTATTCCACTCTGAATTCAGTATCTTTAAAACTAAAGGTCTCTGCCTCTGCAGATGAAAGCTGCCCGAAGGGACTGCCCTCTTTATCGCTGGCCGCAAAATCTCTTCCGATCTTAAGCATATCCACAGATGGAACTCTATATACTTTCAGCTTACGTGTAGTTAGCCCTGCATCCAGAAACATCAGGTCACCGGCTTCATTTACCCTTACTCCCATCACTCCTCTGGAAGGGTGACGGATCGTCATAGAATCCTGACCCATATCGGCGATCACAAAATCGGAGATCCGGCTGCCACTGAGTAGTGGCTGCATTAATGTATCCTGTCCCATTTCACTTGCCCGGTTCAAAACCAATTCGTAAGGCCAGTGAACCATATCAATAAAAGGCAGCACCCCTTCTTCATGGGCTATCATAAATACACGGGAACCGTTGTCAGTCATATATTCCACACGGAGACTATCTGCAATAGTTCGCACCGTCTGAACGATTGCCGGCTGTCCCGTGAATCCGTCTTCCAGCGAATAAATGCTCCGCTCCATTTCAACGATTCCGCCATTATCATCCAGGGTCACATCATATTCACTAAATACCGTTTCCGGGCTCCTGAGAATCACCCTTGCTTCCAGACCATTTTCAGTCTTCTCAAATTCTTCCACCGCCAGGGTATCTTCACCCAAATAAGTGACAAAGGCAGCTTTATTAGGATCGTAGGGATCGGGCTGGCAGGCTGTAAACAGAAATAATACCGTTAGTAATATTGCTGAATATTTCATTTTCTGGTTGTTGATTAACATTCGTCATTCAATTAAAGAAAAGCTAAAGATTGTTTTAATTAAACTTTGAAAACACCCCGTAATGACCCGTGTATTTTTTCTCTTTGTTTTAAGACAACGGAGAGTATATTTCAGCTGATCATAAATTAATTCAGAGATATGAGTTCCAAAGCAAAAGTACTGTATAAAGCTTCTTTCAATCCTCGAATTAAGAATTATATATTCTGGTACGGAATTCTTATTTCGGTCGTATCTCTGGTCGGAATCCCCTTACTGCCTTTTTATTTGCTGCTGGCCTATTATTTTATCAACAAATATTTCGAACGGCTGGAATGTGAACTTACCACAAGGTCCTTACGCTTTAAAAAAGGATTTATCTTTCATACTGAAAAAACCATCCCGCTGGACAAGATCCAGGATCTGACCTTCAAGGAAGGTCCTCTTTTAAAAGCTTTTGGACTCAGCATTCTCCGTGTAGAAACAGCGGGAACATCGGTACAGGGTGCAGCAGACCTTTCACTGATCGGTATCGTGGATGCTGCCGAATTCCGCAACATGGTGCTGGAACAAAGGGATGTGGTAACCGATAATGCCGGTACCGGAAATGCGGCCTCAGATGATAATGAAAGCCTGCTGGTGGTGCTTACGGAGATCAGAGATACGCTGAACAGGATCGCAGATAAACAGTAGTTACCGGCGGAACTCGAAGTTTCAGGGCATCAGTTCAGGATGGGGATCAGAACTTCCTCGCTATATAAACCGTAAAGCGTCTTAAAGGTACCGGGAACCGGCAATCCGTTGTCCTCATCACGGTTACTGAACCCTTCTCCATAGTGTACAATATCCATATAGATATTCCCTTCTGATAGGTCCCTGCATAGCACCCTTCCAAACTGAAAAACCGGGCTGTTTACAAATATGTCATCCAGAACGGATTGAGGAGTAAAGGTGAATTCAAAAATGCCGTCTGTACGGTCCTGTTCACTCAGTGGCAGAATTCTTGGGTAACGGATACCGCTGAATACAAAGCTCAGCTCTACTGTTAAATATTCCCCCTGCATGACCGGATCCAGTCTAACCGTTATGGGTGAAAAACAACTCTCACTCTCTCTCTGAATATTTATACCGGCTATCTCCGGGGTGCGGGCAGTGATCTCGCTGACCACCTCTCCGCTCTTTCTGACCTGAAGACGATACTCATTTTGTCCGCTAATGGCCTGTGTCGTAAAGAAGTTATAAACAAAGATATCCTCAAAACGAATACGCCTAAAGTCCAGCACTTCTTCTGTTCCTGCATTTACATCCTGCAGAACCACTTCTCCCTCAAAGGTCTCCGTTGCTTCCGGTAACAGGGGCGTGTTGAGATCTTTCACGCGAATAAAGTTTGTGTCCGCTTTCAGGTCCAGCTTGCCATAGATACTGTAAGATTCCGTGAAATTATCGATCGGCTGCAGGCTGTTATCACAGGATATCATGATCAGCAGGGTCATTATCGGTATCACCAAAGCTATGTGCGTTCTTTTAAACATATCAGTTAAAGCGGGTTTTTACTGACAAGTAGGGTATAAATGCGATCTGGTCTACCCTCGCCACTTCATTGACATCGTACAGGAACACATTTGCCCGGTTATACAGATTATAGGAACCCGCTTCCAGGTCAATTCCCCATTCTTCATTCAGGGTAAAACTTTTTCTGACCGACATATCCAGGCGGTGATACGTGGGTAGCCTTGCACCATAGGGTTCACTGTATAACGTTCTTGCCGTTCCGGGCACCAGGTTCGGGTCCTGCTGAAGAATACCAATATAAAGGTCGTAACCGAACACACGGGTGTAAGGCAGTCCCGTACCGAATTCCCAGCGGATCCCCGTTGTAACAAATCCGAGGTCATAATTCAAAACGGCATTAAAGCGGTGCCGCTGGTCATGCGCCGGATTATAGCGAACCACTTCACCGTCTATCCATGCACCGAGATCGTCGGCAGCTGCCTCATATTCCACGATGGAATATCCGTAGGATAGTGCCATATTCAGAGGCCGCTTATTATAATTGAACCTCAGATCGACACCATATGAAAGTCCGTCAGCCAGTCCCGGGTCGGTGGATATCTGTGATTCAGGAGTCCACTTTGCAACAATCAGATTTTTATACCATTTGGAGTAGAACTCAACATTCGTGTTAATATAGTTTCCGATCCCTTGCTGGAAATCGATCATACTGTGTATGGATTCCTGTAGCGGGAACCGTTTCTGGCTGGGTCTCCAGATATAGAAAGAGTTGCCTGCGTCCCGCTGATCGCTGATCCCGTCTGCCAGCTGATAATACCGCCCTGTTGCTGCACTTATCTCGGTCTTCTCCAGTTTTTCGGGTTTATAGGAGATCCTGAGCCGGGGTTCAAAAGTAGGCCCCCCGTTTGTTGAAGATATGGATCCTATCCCGGGCTGTATTGTCCACTCGGGATTTGGTTTGAGATCTACCCTGATGTAGCCCTGCAATATGGGAAGTGCCTCTTCAAAGGACTCAATACCGCTGAAACGGCTGCTCAGTCTGGCCCTGTAGGATTTAACCGAAGGTCTTAATCCCAGCTCCCACTCCGACCCTAAAGCATAGAAACGCTGATCGAACTGAATAAAAGCCTCGGCTACCTTTGAGTAGCTTTGTTTATTTGCTGCGCTGCCTTCATAATTCTCAAAGTCAGAATAACCCAGTGTGAATTCAAAGGGAAAAGCGAAAGACCCGTCAAAACCGAAACAGCGCAAGCCGGCAGCATTATTGGTCCATCCGATGTCTACGCCACGCTGGGGATTCAGCACACCCTCGTCACTAGTCATCATACCTGTAATATTGCAATTGAAACTTTCGGTGCTGAGGGTGTAACGGCCGATCAGGTCAAAGAACTTCAGGTCCTGCTGCCTGCTGGATAACAGATCTGACCCGGTTGAAATGGTAGATAATCTCCCGCTGATCAGTATGGATGAAACATCTTTGGCCAGCGGACCTTCGGCTGTCAGTGAGGTAATAAAGGGACTGACCGTCGCAGTTCCCCTTGGCCTTACGAGATTTCCGGGCCTGAGCTGTACGTCGACCACTGCTGAGGTGGCATTAGTGAACTCAGCTCCGAACCCTCCCGCATATACATCAGCGGTCTGAAGCACTTCCTCAGGAAAGGCCGAATAGATATTGGAAATATGAAAAGGCTTGACCACCGGTATATGATCAATGAAGACGATATTCTGTGAAGGAAGTCCCCCACGGATATAGAGGTCACCACCGCTGTCTCCGGTAGTAACTACTCCGGGCAGGGTGGATAAATAAGATGCAAGATCGCCTGATAGTCCCGCCGTAGGGATACGTGCAAGGTCATCTCTCTGAATACGATCTATCCCGGCTCGGCCGGCTGTATTATCACGCCTGCCTTCTACCAGGATCTCATCCATCTCATCAACAGAGGGCTCCATCCTGATCCGGATCACATCCCTCTGCCCTGGTTCTACTTCCACGTATTGCTCCAGGGTCATATAACCCAGGGATGTAACCCTGAAACGGTACACTTTTGCATCCAGATCTCGGAACAAGGAAAAACCATCCAGGTTCGTGACATTCACATAAACGATCTCGTTATTCTCATTATAGACCGTAATATGTGCGCCTACAATGGGCTCCCCGGTATCTGCGGATATGACCAGTGCTCTGAGGCTGCCAAATTGCTGGGCGTGCACTGCCCCGCCTGTAAATATCAAAACTAAAAGCAGCAGGATCTGCCACCGGCTGAACAGGTCTGAGGTCATGAATTGCCGTTTTAAAGTTAGGTATTGGGCTTTGGATGGCCATAATAATGACCAACCAAACTCCTAACTAATAAATAATTTCAACTATTCCGAAGTGTGAAAAAATTATGCGGGCTTACTTCAGCAACGTTACCGCCGCTCCGTCGAGATGCTCAATGATGTAGTTGGATATACCACCGGGCTTGTCATCGTTTATATCCCACTTGAAATCAGCTCCACCTATAAAGAGGTGGGTAGCATTTAGCTTTTTCATATTTTCAATGATCACTTTACCCGGCTCCCCGGTATCCACATCGATGTTCACATTCCCTTCTTTTCCGGCTGTTTCATCGAACAGATACTTGGCCAGTTCCATAATTCCTTTAGCCTCGTCCTCCGCCTTCTCGTCTACTGCTACGACCAGAATATGAACTTCAGGCTCATTTCTCAGGTCCCGAAATAGAGTTGCCGCGTACTTTACTGCTTCAGATGCGTACTTAGTCCCGTTTGTTGCTATTAGCCACTTATCGTTTTTTGCCATATTTCAATACTGATTTCTGATTTAGACCCCTGAGAGATTACAAAAAATTAGTTAAGTAATACACTGAAAGCGAATAATAACATTCCTATCTTTACAGGGCTGTGAAACATATGGAAAACATACCTAGGCTACATATAAAATTATTTAACCTTATCAGTAATGTGGCAGACGATCTGAATATGCCGGCATACGTGATTGGTGGATACGTTCGGGATCACTACCTGAATCGGCTGAATAACAAGGTTACCGACATTGATTTCGTAACGGTAGGTTCAGGGATCGAATTGGCTCGCGAGGTTGCCTCCCGGATCGATGGCTCCTCTCTGTCCGTATTCAAGCAGTTCGGTACAGCACAGGTTAAAGCAGGAAATCTGGACCTTGAGTTCGTTGGAGCACGAAAAGAAAGTTACCGCCGAAATTCCCGTAAACCGATCGTGGAAGACGGAACCCTTAAAGATGACCAGCTCCGAAGAGATCTGACCATTAATGCGCTCTCCTGGTCACTCAATAAAGAGGATTTCGGCGCCCTGAATGATCCTTTTAATGGAATGGAGGACCTCCATAACGGCCTTATCCGCACTCCTATCGACCCTCATCAAACCTTTGATGACGATCCGCTTCGTATGATGCGGGCCATTCGTTTTGCCTCCCAGCTGCAGTTTTATATAGAAGAAAGCACCTTTGAAGCCATCACGGAAATGGCTTCCCGTATCGAGATCATATCCAAAGAACGAATCCTGGATGAGCTCAACAAGATCGTTCTGAGTCCCAAACCTTCCCTCGGATTCACCATGCTATTTAAGACGGGACTACTGAAAGAGATCTTCCCGGAGATGCAGCGGCTGCACGGGGTCAGGGAAGTAAACGGGCAGCGCCATAAGGATAACTTCTGGCATACTCTTCAGGTACTGGATAATGTTGCGGAAGTGAGTGACGACCTCTGGCTTCGCTGGGCTGCTATCATGCATGATATAGCCAAGCCACCTACACAGAAGTTTCAGAATGGAATCGGATGGACCTTTCACGGACACGATGCCCTGGGTGCCAAATGGACCAAAAGGATATTCAGGGACCTTGGACTCCCGCTGGATGATCGCATGCGCTATGTACGTAAGCTGGTATTATTACACCTGCGCCCTATTGCACTGGCCTCCGAAGAAGTATCCGACAGTGCGATACGAAGACTAATTTATGAGGCAGGCGATGATATAGATGACCTGATGACCCTCTGCCGGGCCGATATCACTTCGAAAAATGAATACAAGGTCGAAAAGTATCAGAATAACTTTGACCGGGTAGAACGCAAGATCGCCGAAGTGGAAGAAATCGACCGTATACGGAACTGGAAAAATCCGCTGAGCGGACAGGAAATCATGTCGGCCCTGGAATTAAAACCCGGTCCCGTGATCGGCGATATCAAAGATGCTGTCAAAGAGGCCATTCTCAACGGGGATATCCCGAATGAGCACGATGCGGCTTTCCGCTACATGATGAAACATAAAGACGAATTTCTAAACTGAAAGATGTCAAAAGAACTCTGGATCTCGAACTCCTACGCTAAGATCAACCTGGGACTCAATGTCACCGAACGCCTGGAAAACGGCTACCATACTATTGAAACCGGTTTTGTATTCATTGAGTGGAGCGATCGTTTTGAAGTTACGCCTGCCAATCACTTTGAACTGGATATGGGTGAAAGCCGGATCCCCATCGACGACAGTAATCTGATCGTGAAGGCGATAAAACTGCTTCAGGAAGAAGCCGGACTCAAAGACCAGTACCGCATCAAAGTGACCAAGAACATTCCTGCCGGTGCGGGACTGGGCGGCGGCAGCTCCAATGCTGCCACTACCCTCCGGATGATGAATAAGATCTCCAACCTGGGCCTGAATGAAGAGGACCTGATGAAGCTGGGTAAAAAACTCGGAGCCGATGTTCCCTTCTTCATTAAAGGAAAAACTGGGCTCGGGACAGGACTGGGAACAGAGATCGAAGAAATGGATATTCAGCCGGCTAACTGGATCGTAACGGTATTTCCGGATATTGAAAGCAGCACCGCTGAGGCCTATCAATTCTGCGAGCCGGCAACCCCTGAATTCTCTCTCCGCAACCTGTTACTCGAAGAAGAACCGGAAGAATGGCGATATCTGATGACCAACGATCTGGAAAAGGCGGTATTCCCCCGGCTTCACCTGATCGGAAACCTTAAAGACCAGTTCTACGAATTCGGGGCTGAGTATGCTTCCATGAGTGGAAGCGGTTCCAGTGTTTTTGGAATTTTTCAGCAGGATTTTGTTGCAATTAACGCCTACGAATCGTTTCATAATCTCGGTTTTAAGACTAATATGACCCGTCCCGGATTTAGTCCGGACATGGGCATTTACCGGAAAGAAGTTGACTGAAAAGCACTGAATCAATCTTCCTCCCCACATCAAAAGAACATAGATGAGCAATAAGAAAGCAAATGGTATCCGGATCAGATCCGGGATGGACAAAGATTCATTAAGAGAAGATATTGTTCTTCACCTGAGACACACCCTTGCCAAAGACGAATTTTCAAAGACCCACTGGGACAACTACCGCAGTGTGGCCTTTACGATCCTCGACCGGTTGCATGACCGCTGGATCGATACCCAGCAACATTATTACAAGCAAGGCACCAAAAGAGTCTACTATCTTTCTATGGAATACCTGATCGGGCGCCTGCTTGATAATATGCTGGTGAATCTGGATATCAGGGATACCGTTGCTGAGGCGCTGGATGAACTGGGTATGTCCTATGAAGACATTCGATCAGCTGAATGGGATGCCGGGCTGGGTAACGGCGGTCTCGGGAGACTGGCTGCATGCTTTCTCGATTCTATGGCTACCATTGGTATTCCAGCAGTGGGTTATGGTATCCGCTATGACTACGGGATCTTTTATCAGGACATTCAGGATGGTTTTCAGGTAGAAAAGCCGGATCTATGGCTTAAATACGGTAACCCTTGGGACATTGTGCGGCCCAAGACTCAGTATCCGGTGCATTTTTACGGTCACCAGGAAGCACACAGCGATTCAAAAGGACATATACAATACCAATGGGAGAATACCCAGACCGTGCAGGCTGTGGCTTATGATACTCCGATCCCGGGATATGATAACGGGATTGTTAATCATCTGAGACTTTGGAAGGCAGAATCTTCTGCCGCCATCGACCTGAAATCTTTTAACCAAGGGCAGTATATCGATGCGGTTAAAGACAACCAGCTGGAGCAAAACATCAGCCGGGTCTTATATCCGAATGACAAGGTATTCGTAGGGCAGGAACTGAGACTCAAGCAGGAGTACTTCCTGGTAGCGGCATCGGTCAGAGATATTCTGAGACGATTTAAAAAACAGTATAAAGACTGGAGCCTGCTGCCTGAGAAAGTGGCTATTCAGTGTAATGACACCCACCCGAACCTGGCGATCCCGGAAGTAATGCGGATCCTGCTGGACGAAGAACATATGGAATGGGAAAAGGCCTGGGACATTACCGTGAACACCATGGCTTATACCAACCACACCCTCATGCCGGAGGCACTGGAAAAATGGCCGGTATCGCTGGTACGAAATCTGCTTCCCCGTCACCTGAATATCATTTATGAGATCAACCGAAGATTCCTGAATGACGTAAAGGTGAAATTCGGTGATGATAAGAATCGTATGAACCGAATGTCTATCGTCGGAGAAGGAGAAAATCCTGTGGTTCATATGGCACACCTTGGTATAGTGGGCGCCCGAAAAGTAAACGGTGTGGCAGCATTGCACTCCCGCCTGCTGAAAGAATCCATGTTTCGTGATTTTGATGAGATGTACCCTGATAAATTCACCAACAAGACCAACGGGATCACTCCAAGACGCTGGCTGAAGCAATGCAACCAGGGACTTTCCGAACTGATCACCGAGAAGATCGGAGACAGCTGGATAACAGATCTTTCGGAGCTGAAGAAGCTGAATGAATTTGCGGAAGACAAAAAATTCCAGAAGGAATTCGCTGATATCAAGCTGGAAAATAAAAAGCGACTGGCTGAACATATTGAGGAAGAGCATAATATCAAGGTGGACCCAAAGTCCATGTTTGATATTCAGATCAAACGTATTCACGAATATAAGCGGCAGCTGATGGCCGCACTGCATGTGATAACGCTGTACAATCGCCTGAAGAAGAATCCGGATCTCAACATTACGCCAAGAACCGTGATCTTTGCCGGTAAAGCAGCTCCCGGATATACCATGGCCAAGCAGCATATTAAACTGATCAATAGCATTGGTGACATGGTCAATAATGATCCTGATGTGAAAGATAAGCTGAAATGCTTCTTCCTGAAGAACTACAGTGTGACCCTGGCTGAAAAGATGATCCCGGCAGCAAATCTTTCCGAACAGATCTCGACGGCCGGAATGGAAGCTTCCGGTACCGGCAATATGAAATTTGCCCTGAACGGAGCACTGACCATCGGAACTCTCGACGGTGCCAATGTGGAGATCAAGGAAGAAGTAGGTGATGATAATATCTTTATCTTCGGAATGGAAGTGGAAGATGTGGAAGAAAAACGTCGTCACGGTTATAATCCCTGGGATTATTACAACGCCAATGAGGAATTGAAACTGGCCCTGGATCAGATCCGGGACGGTCATTTCAGTCCGGATAATAAGGAATTATTCCACCCGATCATTGATGCTCTGCTGCATCAGGGAGATTACTTTATGGTACTGGCCGACTACGAAGCCTATGTTAAAAAACAGGATGAAGTTGCTGAAGTATTCCGTGATGAGAAGACCTGGAATACCATGGCCATTAAAAACGTAGCCAATATCGGCAAGTTTTCCAGCGACCGCACCATTCAGGATTATGCGGATGAGATCTGGCAGGTAGAAGGCACCTCTTTAAAATAAAGGGGTATCTTAGGAGAAGTGCTTTTTCATTAAGTGAAAGAATCAGCTACCTTCTCCCATCCTTAACTAATTTTATTAGCCATGATTCAGGCCGACAGTACTCTTAGCACACCGGCTCAGGAGTCTCTGACTTATACAGGACTCCTCGAGGTCATTAAGTCCTATCTGGACATTACTTTGTTCACCCTGAAAGATACTCCGGTGACCTTATTTTCACTGCTGATCTTTGTGGTCTTTCTGGTGGGTTTCTCGGTCCTCGCCGGAATGGCGAAGAGAATACTGGACCGTAAGATACTCAAACGCTTTATCCATGATCCGGGACTCCGTTATACCCTGGCACGGATCAGTCAGTACATTGTAGTTACCCTTGGGGTTTTCATATCATTTCAGTTCCTTGGTATTGATCTGACAGGCCTGACGGTTATCCTGGGATTTCTTTCGGTAGGTATCGGTTTTGGCCTGCAGAATGTAACCTCTAATTTCATTTCCGGACTGATCGTCCTTTTTGAGCGGCCGATCTCAGTAGGCGACCGCGTGATGGTCAACAATATTGAGGGTGATGTGATCGAGATCAACATCCGTTCAACCATGATCCGGACAGTAGATAATATCTCCATCATTGTGCCCAACTCGGAATTTGTCTCTAAGGATGTGATCAATTACAGCCATGGGGACCCCACTTACCGGTTGAATATCGATGTAGGTGTATCCTATGGTTCCGATCTGGACAAGGTCCTAAAAGCCTTGAATGAAGTAGCTGAAGAAAGCAATTCCGTACTGACTGATCCCCCACACAGCGTGCAACTACGGGAGTTCGGGGATTCTTCCTGGAACATGAAGCTGCTGGTCTGGATCCCCGATGTGAAAGAACATCCCAAGATCCGGAATGAACTCAATCAGGCTATTGTGAGAAAATTCCGTGAATATGGTGTGGAGATACCCTTCCCGCAGAGAGACCTGCACATCCGTTCGGATGCCACAAAAGGCTGATCTTATCTCTGATTCAAGATCTGAGTATAATCGGCCGTTTTTTCCGCTTGCGATAACAAAAGTATAACAGCCTTACTGCAGCCCGCTCTAGGCTTTTGTGCATGCACACAAACTCCGGCGCGATATAGACTCTTCTGAAAACTTTTCCTTTATTATAGGATGGCAGAGAATAAACATAGTGTTTTTTCTAAACTCAGCCGGCCCATCCATCCGGTGCCGGACTTCATAGATAAAGCCCTGCAGGATCAGGGATTGATGGAAGATTACAAAAAAAGACCCGCCTACCAGCAAAATGATTATATCAGCTGGATATGCCGGGCAAAGCGTCCCGAAACCAGGCAGAAACGACTGTTACAAATGCTGGATGAGCTAAGAAAAGGCGGCGTTTATATGAAAATGGATCATCCCCCCAGCCAACGATCATGAATATGTTACCTTTCAACGTTCAATCACTTCTGGTAAATATAACCTAAAGATACTATGGAGATCCGGTTCACCCTCTTCACTATACTGATACTTACACTCAGCGCCTGCAGCCTGGAGGACCCTGAGCCGCCTATTCCTGAGTATACCAATTCTGTGATAGTAGAGTCAGAGCCCAGGCTGTCCGCCAACGCGGAGATCGTGGATATTACCGGTGACGGGCTGAATGATATTGTGCTCGCCATTGGGCGTCACTGGCCGGGACCCAATCTCCTGTTTACCGGCGATGGGAAGGGTGGATTCTCTGTCGCAGATACCTTATCCGTTCCTCATGATCGTTCGTACTCGGTTTCTGCAGCTGATATGGATATGGATGGCGACCTTGACCTTGTGGTATCTAATGACCGCCCGGATGCCAAGTACGTCCTTCTAAACGACGGTAAAGGTATCTTCAAGGATCGGTTAGAATTCGGAGACCCGACCTGGCCCACCCGAAACAGCACCGTCGCGGACCTCAACCGGGACGGACTGCCCGATATCGTGGTAGCCAACCGGGATGACTCTCCTGAAGGTAACAACTGGATCTGTCTCAACCGTACCCTAGACACTTTCTCTCTCGACTGCCAGCCGCTGATCTCAGGTTCAGCTACTACTATTTCGGTAGCTGATATAAATTCGGACGGATTTCAGGACCTGATCATTCCCTATCGGGACGGTGGTCAGAGCCATGTCTATACCGGTAACGGTACCGGTTCTTTTGAGCAGGGCCCTTCATTCGGGCCCGGTGATGCATCCTACCGTGCTGCTGTCGCATCGGACATAAATGCCGACGGACTGCCTGACCTTATAGCCATTGACGACCGTAAAAGAACTACAACTCTGTTTTATCAATCAAAAGAATTTACCTTCGGCAGGGGTATACGGATTGATGATGGCGGGATGATTCCCTATGCCCTTGAGATGGCTGACCTGGATAAAAACGGAAGGGAAGACATACTCGTCGGTTACCGGGATGCACCCACCCGTCTGTTCTTTAACCGCTCCGGAGGTCTTGTTCAGGCTGTAATCGGAGACAGCCTGGGAGCTACCTATGGGTTCGGAGTAGGTGATCTTAATCACGATGGAATTCCGGACATTCTTATTGCTCGCTCAGGTGCTTCCGACATTTTGTTCAGGGGCAGCCTCCCTGACCAATAGCCGGTCCGATTTTCAAATCAAAGCTAACTTCTGATAACAAATGACCAACGCAATAACTCTGCAATTTATACCTGTATCTTCACTTTCAAAAACGGAGCCACAATGAAAAATGATGGTGCATTCCGGTTTACCTACTTCACAGATCTTTTTGAAAATACCTGTTCATTCTACAACGAAGTTCTTGAGTTCAAACTGGAACACGCCTGGGACAGAAGTGATCATGACAAAGGAGCCTTATTTAAAGCCGGAGCAGGATTGATCGAGGTTCTGTTATTGCCCGATGAAGAATTCAGATACGCCGGACTGGATTACAGACAGCCTCAGGGGGCGTTCATGGGTATTCAGGTATGGAATATTGACGAACTCTTTCATAAATACTCTGCAGCAGAAGTTTCGTTCAAACAGGAGCTGACCGAGCAGCCCTGGGGCCACCGAAGCTTTTCAGTGATCGAGCCCAATGGTTTAATTTTATTCTTTTTTCAGGAGCAGTTCTGAACAACCGTTAATTAAGATTGTGCTGGTCAAAGTTTATGGTCCGGTGAGCTCAGTGAATTGTATACAGGGTCGTGATCAAAAGCCCGTCATAATTTCTGAACCTGAGCGACAACAACTCTTTTTCCTCTTTTACCTTTAAATTGAAGGGCGGTGCTGTAAGATCCACTCCGCTTTGTTTTTTCAGCCGGATCCCCTGCCCTGACAGAATATCCAGGTTAGCATTAAAATCGCCTTCCGGGACATGCTCTGTTACAATGACATACTTATAGGGCTGTAGTTTGGCCACGATCCTTTTTATCTCGGCATTCGATAAATGCTGCAGCACCTGTCTTAACAGGGCACAATCACCGGAAGGAAGGGGATCAAGGGCAAGGTCCAGACATTGAAAGTCAACCTTTCTGTTTTTGAATTTTTCACGGTTACGCATGATCAGGTCTTCCACGATATCGACCGCAATATACTTTCGGGTATATTGAACCAGCTGCCTGCCAATATTAAAATCTCCGCAACCCTGATCACACACGACCAGCGCTTCATCAAATGATCGAAGGAAATCACTTGTGGCCTCTACATAAGGTTCCACTAACCCGGGATCGTGCGAACCTGTACCTGAATAAAAATCCTGACCACTGCCTCCCCATAAATTCTTCTTATAGATCTGTTCCATGACCGCTTTGACTGGCCATCGCTTTTTTACTTTACCTTCTGCGTTCTCTTTCTTACTCATGATAAACAGCTGTTCTGAATGTACTTCAGTGCTTATTGTTTCAGAACTGTTTAATTCAGCTCAAAGGTAAATTCATCCGCAGTTGTATCTGCCAGAACATAACGAAAGGTGTACTGTCCGGGTGCCGGTAATTCGATCTCGTATTCGCGGGAATAGGCAACACATTGAAGGGTACAGACCTCACTGATGATCCTGGCAAGTGTGGTAATGGAGTAGACATTTCCATCTTTCGAGATCCGGTCTTCTAGGGCACCCCAGCAAGCAGACCCACAGCTTTGGGTTATTCTAATCGTCAGGGCATTTCCCTGCTGAGCGCTGACCTCAAAGGTTTCGGGTCTGATCTCCTCCCAGGGGCCTTCCGACTCCTCATTATTTATACATCCGGTGAAAAGAAACAGCAGGGCTAAAGCATAACCGAATATTCTCATATCTGAAGGCTTTCTATAGGTTCAATCCATTTGCACAACAATGAAACTGCAAATTGTTTTGAAGAAGGGCAAACATGAGTAAATAAGGGATGCCATATTGATCCTTTAAAGCTCATTATTATTATCTCCTGAACAATTTAATAAAAAAGGCATGAGACCAGAGATCTCATGCCTTTAGTACTTAGTCCCGTTTCCGGTTAATTCCGAATCGGTACTACCGGACTTTCTACTTCCCCTTTGAATTCTCCCAGTCGGCCTTCGAGTATTTCATTAAAGCGCTTCAGTTGTTCATCTACTTTTCCTGCGAGTTCTTCAAATACGGCATACTGCTGATCAGTCGGTCTTCCGTACCCGGTTGCTACCGTGCTTTTCAATGCAGCAAGCTTATTGTTCAGTTTGATAGGATAATTCAGTACATCCTGGGTGGCTTCTGCCTTGGTCTGCATCAGCTCATTCTCGATCTCACTCAGTGCCGTACGGATCTCTTTGGCAATTGCCTGAGCTTCTTCATTATCTCCGGCCGCACTAAGCATATCAGAGATCTCATCCCTTAGTTCACGGATATGATTGATCGCCTTATGCGTGGTATCCAGCTTGGCATTAATGGTCTGTACCAGGGTAAACTGTGCCTCCAGATCCTCCTGACTCACTTCAGTCAACCTTGGATCTTTAAGTACTTCAATTTCAGCTGAAGCGATCTCCTCTTCTCCTATATGCAGGGTAACCGTATAGGTTCCCGGTATAGCTTCGGGGCCGCTGGTGTTACCGGCCCATAGGATCTGCCGACCGTTCAGCCGGGTCACTCCAGGATACTGAAGATCCCAGGAGAATTTATTCAGTCCGGCTTTATCGGACAGAATATTATTTCTGCGCTGCCCTTCTTCCTGATAGAAATCATTGTTTTCACGAACGGGGTCTCCATCCGGCTGTTTCTGACTGGAGTAGGTCTGAATGACCTCCCCATCTGCTTCGGCAAACACCAACTTCACCTCATCGCTTACATCTTCATTCAGATAATAGAATACTACTGCTCCCGGATCAGGATTCTGGCCGGTCGTTGATCCCGGTCCCGGCCGGCCGCCACCACCGCCAAACAGATATGCATGCTCCGGCTGGAACAGATGTGCGGCTTTGGTAGTGATCTCATCACTTATCTGATGGAGCACTGATAGGTCATCCAGTACCCAGAAAGATCGACCCTGAGTTGCAACCACCAGGTCTTTTTCTCTTTTGTGTACCGCCAGATCGGTGATCGCTACAGCAGGCAGGTTCAGCTGCAGTGACTGCCAGTTGTCTCCGGCATCAAATGAAACGTATACTCCGGTTTCAGTACCTGCATATAGCAGCCCCTCTTTATTAGGGTCTTCCCGTACCGCACGTGTAAAGTCCATTTCCGGAATACCATTAGTGATCTTCTGCCAGCTGCGGCCATAGTTTGTGGTTCTGTACAGCATAGGCCGGAAGTCATTGAACTTGTATCGGTTAGCTGCCAGAAAAGCGGTACCGGCCTTATGATGAGAAGCATCAATTATACTGACCATCGATTCTGGCAGACCATCTGGGGTTACATTGCTCCAGGACTCACCGTTGTCGCGGCTGATGTGTACCAGACCATCATCGGAACCAGCCCAAAGCACACCGGGCTCTACCGGAGATTCAACAAAGGTAAAAATGGTGTTATAATACTCCACGGAAGTATCATCCTTGGTGATCGGTCCCCCGGACTCATCCTGCTTGGATTTATCATTACGGGTCAGGTCATCCGAGATCAGTTCCCAGCTCATTCCTTCATCCGTAGTTCGGTGTACATGCTGTGAAGTTGCATACATTACATCGGGATTATGCGGAGAAATATAGATCGGGAAGGTCCACTGGAAACGGTACTTCAGGTCTTTAGCTCCGGAACCCATCGGGTTATCGGGCCATACATCAATTCGGTCGCTCAGATCCAGGTCTGCATCATATTTGTTGAGGTAGCCCCCGTAACTGCCGCCATAAGTTACATCAGGATTCTCCGGGTCAGGGGCGATATAACCACTTTCTCCCCCGGCAACCGGCCACCAGTCGCGATCGGAAATTCCGCGGCCCGAGGTCCTGCTTTTTATAGCAAAGGTGCTGTTATCCTGCTGCGCACCGTAGATCATATATGGAAACTGGTCATCTGTGATCACCTGGTAGATCTGAGCGGTGGCCGATGTATAGTAAGAAGACCAGGACTCTCCACCATTATAAGTCACCTGTCCCCCACCGTCATCACCGATGATCATGCGCTTTGGGTCGTTCGGATCGATCCACAGATCGTGATGGTCTCCATGAGGTGTACCGATACGGTCGAAGGAATTCCCTCCGTCGGTGGATTTATGGAAGCCTACATTCAATACATACACTTCGTCCTCGTTCATTGGGCCTGCGATCACTTTGGAATAATACCAGGCTCTCTGCCGCAGGTTGCGGTCGGCGCTGACTCTTCTCCAGGTATCACCTCCGTTTTCAGACCTGAAAAGCCCTCCATTTTCATTTTCTATGATCGCATACACGCGATTGGAGTTCACCGGCGAGACCGAAACCCCGATCTTACCGAGCAGCCCTTTAGGCAGACCCGGATTCTGTGAGATCTCATTCCAGGTTTCCCCTCCGTCTTTTGATCGATACAATCCGCTTCCTTCACCTCCGGAGCTCATTTCCCAGGCATTCCGGTAGGCTTCCCACATTCCTGCAAAGAGGATACGCGGATTATTAGGATCCACGGCTATATCAACCGCCCCGGTTCTCACATCCTTATACAGAACCTTTTTCCAGGACTTGCCACCGTCGGTAGACTTAAACACTCCTCTTTCTTCATTTCCGTCATTACCGAATAACTGGCCCATGGCAGCAACCCAGACCACGTCCGGGTTCTCCGGATGCACTTCAATGTCACCAATAAACTGGCTTTGGCCCAGTCCCAGATATTCCCAGGTCTTGCCTGCATCCGTGGATCGGTACATACCGTCACCAGCCGACATATTACCGCGAATATCTGTTTCGCCCATCCCCACATAGATCACATTAGGATCTGAAGGGGCAACGGTGATCGCTCCTACCGAGCCGGTCCGAAAATATCCGTCCGAAACATTAAACCATGAATTACCCCCGTCGGTTGTTTTGTAAACTCCTCCACCTGCGAAACCGGTATAGAAGGTATAAGGCTGATCATCATGGCCTGAAACAGCAACCGACCTTCCGCCCCGGAACGGCCCGATATTCCGGTATTCCAGATCTTTAAGCTCTTTACTGTCAAATTTAGATTCAATAGTCTGTTCTTCATGACCAAATACCTGAGCAGTAGCTGAGGTATAATATCCTGCTATTAAAAATAGCAGGGAAAATAGAAGTGCCCGTTTTATCATCGCTGAATTTATTTTGTTTAAGAGAGAGGAGTAATAAGCGAATGAATAGAAAGATAATCAAGAGGGGGAATGTAAAGGTTTTAAGACCGGAGACTGCCGGCATACGTATATTTGTGCTCTGCGCAAATCAATCAGCCGGGACTGCAGACATCAACTTACCTTGTGCTCTTCTATTTTTACCTTAACACTCCTGTGGGAAGGACCAAACATATTCAGGATGGAATATCCATGGCCGAACGGAGGTATTCATCCGCAGGAAAATTAGTTGAATACGAATCGGAAGGTGATCGTACCCCACTGAGCCTGTTGCGGTACTCCGGCCGGGAGGCGTGAAAATCTCCAGTTACGCAGAGTGCTCATGACTTCCCTTTCGAGCTCGGGATTCATTTTACGCATCGGGATGATCTGGCCTACATTACCATCCGGACGGACCTGGAAACGTACCGTGATCACACCTTCCATATTGGCGGTGTTCTCCGGCAGCGGCTGAACCATGGGTGCCCTTTCGATGTCTCCTTCCCATTGCAGCTGGTAAGGAGCGGTCTTATCATCATCATTTCCGGTTCCCTGATCTGCATTGACCTCGCCGACAGCACCGTCTTCATCACCGCTGTTCTCGGCTCCCTCTGTAACTGTTTCATCCAGTTTCGTCTGCGGCGGAATTTCGACCTGTTCTTGTTCTTCTGCCACCTGTTTGGTGGGATCCACTTTCTGGGTTTCCGGGGTATTAACTTCTTCAGCTACAACCTCTTCAACTTCATCGGGAAGGTCTACCGGTTTGGTATCCTCTTCATTCGTCTGTTCAACGATCTCTTCAGGCATAGGAGCTTCTTCCTGTGGTTCATCAGCTTCCACTTCAGAAGGATTCGGGCGGGTGGCCACTTCTTCATTCTTCACTTCCGAAAACTCAGCTAAAGTTCCGGACTGAAATTCACCAAACTCTACTTCAATAAAAGAAGGCCGGAAATTCCGGTTATTGTCCAAAGTGTATAATAAAGAAAAGATAAGCAGGCTAATATTTATCACCAGAGTGATTGTCAGTGCCCTGCTGTCATCTTTAGTAAAGTTTGGCCGTTCCATAGGGTCAGGAACCTCGTTCTGTTGCCATTACAATTTTAAGATTCAGTGTCTGTCCGATATTCATCACCCGTACCGCATCATCCACTTTTGCATCTTTATCCGCTCTTAAAACCAGTGTGCCGTTCGGTTTATTGTTCCGGGCATTTCTGATCTCATTTGCCAGCTGTCCTCTCGCCGTCAGCTTGCCATCCACAAAGAACTGTGCATCAGCGGTTATAGCCACAGATATATACTGGGGATCAGGAGATGAGCTGCTTTCCGCCTGTGGTACATTTACTTTGATCCCAAAATTGGTCACAAAAGAGGAGGTAAGCAGGAAGAAAATGAGTAGCAGCAAAACAATATCCGTCAATGATGACTGTGAAAACAGTGACAACGGGGTCAGGCTTTTATCTCCTTTTCTGAAATCTCTGGCCATAATCTTCTGATTTAATTGGATTCTTTCTTGGGTGCAGGAGACTGCAGCAGATCAATAAAGTCGGCGGAGGCGTTCTCCAGTTCAAATATATTACGGTTGATCTTACCCAACAGGAAGTTATAGAAACCGAAAGCGATAAGACCTACTATAAGACCCGCAGCTGTTGTGATCAGGGCTTCCCAGATTCCACCCGCAAGTGCGCTCGGGTTCACATTCCCCTGAAGGTTCTGAATTTCCATAAAGGCTTCGATCATACCGGTAACTGTTCCGGTAAAACCGATCAGCGGAGCCACACCAGCGATAGTTGCCAGCCAGTTCATACGTTTTTCCAGAAAGAAGATCTCTTTTTTTCCTGCATTATCAATAGCATCTTCAACATCTCTCAGCGGACGACCCAGTCGCTTAATACCACTTTTAATGATCCGTGAGATCGGCTTATCAAAATCATCACAATATTCGATCGCATTTGCCTTACCGTTCTGACCAGACTTCAGCATACTTTCGATGGTATTCAAAAATTTCTGTGGTTCTACGTGAGATCGGTTTACCGCTCCCCATCGTTCTGCGATCACATAGATAGCGATCATAAACAGGATGAGAATAGGGATCATAAGTACGCCTCCTTCCACCATCAGATCGAAAAAGGTCATTCCATCTTCCTGAAGTGCCAGGCTGAGAGAGTCAGGAACTGCCGTAGTATCCTGAAAAAATAAAAGCAAATGGTGCATATTTATGACTGTTTAAAATTAGTTGATTCTTGATATGATGTAACTTTCCGGGATTCCGTCACCCAGGTCTTCGGCTGCAATAGCTGCGTCTGTTGCGGAGCTGAATTGTCCTATGCTGATCCGGTAAACAGTACCATATCGGGCATTATCCCGCTCATTCATAATGGTCCGAAATCCGGTAGATGATAATCTTTGATATGCGCGTTGGGCATTCTCCTCACTGCTCAGGGTGTAAAGTACAATGGTATATCCGCTGTTAGCCTCCGCAACAGCTTCACCCATCAGGCCGAACATTTCCTGATCGACTTCAGCAACGGATGGCATGACCGTTTCAGTATCCAAAGCTTCTGAATCATTGGAAGTACTTTCCGGCTGAATTGTTTCCGGTGTATTTGTTTCGGTCTGAGCGGATTCAGAGACTGCAGGTACTTCAGGCTGAGCCGCTTCTGCCTGCTCTGCCTCAGTACCGGTTTCGGTTTCATTCTGAACCGGTACATTTTCCGGGAGCTGTGCAGCCGGTGGATTATTCTGCTGGGCCAGCTGCACATTATTTGGTTGCGGAGTTATTCCCTCAATATTTACAACACCAAAATACGCCAGCCCGTAGGTTATTCCTGCACCGATCAGGATCACGATCATCACCAGTATCAGAGAAGGGCTGCCCTGCTTGGTTGATGTCTTGCTGCGCGATCTGGGTTTATATTCTTTCTTTTTTTCTTCCGTTTGTTTCTTTTCCTTTTCAGGCTTCTTTTTGTCACTGCTTACATTGGATACAACAGGGACATATTCTTCATCATCTTTCTCGGTTTCTGCAACCGGCTCTTCGTCGTCATCTTCATCAAGATTTTCCAGATCAGCAAGCCCCGCAAAAACATCAGTATCTGTGTCTTCTTCCTCTTCTTCCTCTTCTTCCTCAAAAGACTCTACATCTTCCTGAGCACTTTCTGGTTCTTTTTTGGATCGTGCATTTTTGGCAAGCTCTGCGAATGGGTCGTCAAAATCCTCCTCAAAATCTTCTTCACCACCCAAAAGACTTTCCTCCGCATAAGTATCATCCATATCAGAGGAACTGCCGGAAGAAATGATCTCAGGTTCATTATCCTGATCATCCTCTTCATCCTGGTCTGATGAGCCCATCATTCCGGAGAAAACGTTTTCTGCAGTATCGTCCTTATAAGTATCTATTCCCCATTTTTCAGGACCCGGAGCTTCTTCGGGGATCAGGTCTTCTTCCTCATCAGTTAAATTGAATACATCTTCATCGACTTCTGCATCTTCGGGCTCTTCTACAGTAGCTACGAACTCCTCTTCTGCTTCGTCATCCTCGTCGTCGCCTTCATTATAGTCTTCTTCTCCAAGACCCAGCTCTCCGAATATATCATCTTCTTCATCGTCCTCGTCATCATCGTCCACGTCACCTAATAATCCGGCGAAAGGATCTTTGACGCTTTCTTCTTCCGGTTCTTCTTCCGGCGGAGCAGCGGTGTCCTCAACTTCAATAGGCTCCATGCCTACATACTTGTAATTGATCTCTGTTTCCAGATTATCGGCAGGAATAAAGATCACATTATTCCCCATCGCGCTGAATACTCCAAAATCGTCGATCTCGTATGCTTCCCCGTCTTCAAGGGCCTGATTGATCTCCTCTACCAGGTCAACCAATTGTTTCTCTACATTTTCCCTGGATATACCGGAGGTATCCGATATTAGGTCAATTAATTTTTCATGATCTAAATGCATATTCTACCCCTTTTTGTCACCGGTAAATTCAATAATGTCCTTTGGCGGCATCATCATGACTTTTCCGTCTGCCCTTTTTTCCTGCTTTTGGTTGTGATGCACCGATTTAAATGTCCCGAGTCCTTTTACTTCAACTGAATTTTTCATGATGATCTGATCCCGGATCACAATACCGAATGCTTCAAGAAAGTCTTTTGTCATAGCCTTACAATTTTATAGTTAGTCCGCCGAATAACTGGAAGGGTCTTTCCCGATAGCCCTGCCATACTTCATAATTTTGCCCCAGTAAGTTCAGGACACGTACATAAATGGCAAACCTGTTGTTGATATCGTATTCAGCTCCGCCATTAACCAGCAGGTAGGCACTGAGCTCTTCGTCTGTAACCGCCGTTCTTCGCCTGCCAATATATTCAGCTGAGGAATTAAGTGTAAAACTGTTTGTCACTTTAAATGACATAGAGCCGTCCAGTCCGAGTCGCTCTTCGAAGGGGATCCTACCTCCTGATTTCAGTTCAGGTCTTCTGGCATAAACTTTTGAGCTGAACCAGAATTTATTTGGAATTACATGTTGTGATATTCCGCCGTAGATCATCAGTATATTAGCATTCCCGTAATTCACATTGTAGAATAAGGGAACCTCAGCTGCAGCAACAGTCTGAGTAGTTCTGCTGAAGAACGCATAGTCTCTGATAAATTCATATCCGGCACCGCCAAACACGCGGTTGCCTTTAAAGAGCTGAACACCGATCTCTCCGTTAAGTCCTGCTTCATATCGGTGCTGAAGCTGAGTATTTGTGTTTAAAAATCGATTATACTGCTGAAGTTCCATCACTTCCGGCATCTCGGGTCTTGCATAGGCATTCGCCTCAATAACGATACCGGAACGGATCTCCTGTTTGAGCTTCAGTTCTGGGCTTATATAGATTTTATCAGAAAATGCATCTGAAATATATTCCAGTCCCGCTTTGGCATCTACATGCGTGGAAGCAGTTAGCTGACGCTGATACTGCAGCCCTCCTCCGGCATGGATCCAGCTTTCGCTTCCAGCGCTGCTGATATCGTAATTTCCGCCGACTGCAAATAAACTCACGCGAAAAGTTTCCCGGATATTATTGCCTGCCCAATAGCGGTCGAAACCGGTTCTGATCACCTGTTCTGAAATATCTCCGCTTAAACCCGATGCGTAGGCTTCCAGGTTGGTTTTAAATAAGTTTGCTGCCAGTGTTCCTTCCCAGCCTTCTACAGCGTTCTTAACTTTTCGTACGGAGGTCTCCACATTCAAACCCAGATATTCTTTATCAGCGGTGGTCTGCATGGCATTCTGGAAAAACGGGTCCAGATTGTAAAGATCATTTTTGTCTGCCAGGGCCCCGATTCCGGCTTCGAAGATCAGGTCATTGTCACTTCTGTACTGATAGGTGGCCTCTGCGTCAAAATAACGGAAACTGCTTTCCTGGTCTGACAGGTGGCCGTCGGTAGTGATCAGGTTAAAGCCTCCGCTCAGGAGACTGTTATCACTAAGTTCTGTACGGGCATACAGCTCTGCTTCAGGTGTGATGAAGGATCCGAAGCCCAATCGCCCATAAATATCATTAAGGTCCGGAGTAGGAAGATAGGATCTCGATGGGGGCGCCGGGCGATTCAGTTGGGTTACGGCAATACTGGCTACCGCCTCATCCCGGCTTTCCATAAAGGGAATACGATTCGGATCTATTCTGAATACTCTGGGTTTTGGGTTAAAACCGAGTATAGGTTGCCGCCTCAGTCCCGGGAAACGGGCCCTGAATTCACTGCGTATTTCAATGTCCTGAGGGTTGATCTCGGGCAGCAGTGAGTTTTGATTTCCGCCCGTTTGTGCCTGTACACAAAAAGGCATCATCAATAAAAATAATGAGGTGATGCGTAAGCCGTGCTTCATCTTGCAAATGAGTTTCCTGAATGTACTAAATTTTGACCGAAGGTTTAACAATGAGCTTATAAAATCATGAACCGCTTTGTCCTACGATTGTTCCTTCCCGGTATTGCTTTTGAGTGATGCCCACTTATCTATGACCAGGAGCAGCGGGCTGCTGATAAGAACTACTATGATCGTCCCTGCATGCGTGATGGTGGCATAAGATAATCCCACCACTTCAGGCACAGCAAACAGGATCAGCAGACTTTGAGTAATAAAAAGATGATAAGTGCCTATTCCGCCGGGAGTGGGGATAGAGATTCCGACCGCGCTAACTACTGTAAGAACAATGGCATCCGTAAATGTAAGTCCATATGCGGTATGCATCTCAAACATACCGAAGGGTATGTAGGTCATACAAATATACAGGAACCAGATCAGCAGTGTGTAAAAAACAAACAGGGGCCAGTTCTTAAGGTTCCTGATGGTAAGCAAACCCTCCGTGAAGGTCTTGCCGGTATTTAAGACCGAGCGTGCTTTATCGGCCAGCCAGCCCTCGCCTTTTGATAAAGAGCGAATAACGATGACCAGAATACCCAGAGCCATAATTCCTGCCCCCAGAAATAATAGTGCATTGATCAGCAGCCCGGATTGTACTTCAGAATCTGTAATATCCACTCCGAATAAATTTGACAGCACAGCAGGATCAGAAACGAGAAAAATGACCACCAAAACCATGAGAAAAAGCATAGAAAGCAGGTCTATTACCCTTTCTAATACTATAGTACCAATCATTTTACTGTTGCTTTCATCGATCTGACGGGCTACATAGACCGGGCGGGTCAGCTCTCCTACTCTCGGCAGTGCAATATTGGTCAGATATCCGAACATCACCCCGGTATAAAGATTCAGCAGCGATGGTTTTTGCTCCACGTCATTGATCAGCATATTCCATCTTAATGCACGGATAAAATGAGAAAAGAGTGTTGCGGCCACAAAAGGAAGGATCCAGCCATAGGATATTCCGGAAGCCGCCTCGATCAGTTCGTTCAGGTCCACTTTCCGGAATGCAAACCACAGAAAAAGGGCGCCGAGCAGAACACTGATAAAAACTTTTAGGGATTTTCGCATTCCTTATTCCCTGAGGTCGATGATCTCGGCGTCATCAGGTATACTGATACTAAAGATCTCATCTCTTCGGTCTATGAACCGACCGGAATTAAATTCGATCACCGTTACATTATCTGAAAAATCTACTCTCCTGATCCTTACAGGTCTTAATTCGAAATCCAGAATGATTTCAATAGACCTTGATTCTGAGAACTCATCAACCGATTCCAGTGTGACAGCAGTCCCTTCCGATACTTCTCTTTCAGTTGCATTGTAGAGATCTTCCGAACCCTCCAGCAATCGGGAAGGTGCAAATTCTGTCTCTGCCGGGTCATAAGGACTGATGATCAGACGATTACGGTCCTCTTCATAAGTACGTGTGGTCTCTCCATCTACCGCAACGGTGCGTAGATCCAGTTCCACCTTATAAGCATTATTACTGATCCAGATAACTCCGGAGGTATAATTGGTCTCACCGGTGTAATCCACCGTCTCTGACTGATCGAAGTCAGAAGTGAATACCTGACCTGATTCAAACTTCTGCTTCAGCTTCTCCAGCGTTGGCGACTGCGCAGAAAGTTGAAGACTGGCCATGCATAATAGGAACAGGGATAGCAGAAAGGTCTTTTTAAATACCATCCAGTCCGTCGATGATTTCCTGTAATTCTTCTTCATCTTGTATAAGAACATCTCTTGCTGTACTTCCTTGATATGGGCCTACGATTCCGGCATTGAATAGCTGATCAATGATCCGGCCGGCCCGGTTATAGCCAATTTTTAATTTTCTTTGTAATAATGATACTGAACCCTGCTGATGAAGTATGATCACTTTAGCAGCTGCTTCAAAGTATTCATCTATGTCATCTAACGGATCCGGGATGCCGGGATTGTCTTCCTGCATGACCGGCAGGTGAAATGGTTGCTTATAACCAGCCTGCTGACCGATAAAAGAATTGATCTTTTCCACCTCTTCTGTGGATACAAAGGCATTCTGTATGCGGGTCATGCCAGCTCCATTGGTAAAGAGCATATCACCCTGACCTACCAGCTGATCGGCTCCGCCCATATCGAGAATGGTTCGGGAATCCACTTTAGAGGCCACCTGATAAGCGATCCGGGCCGGGAAGTTAGCCTTGATGGTACCTGTAATTACGTTCACTGACGGTCGCTGTGTTGCCACAACAAGGTGAATACCAATGGCTCGAGCCAGCTGGGCCAGTCTCGCGATTGGTTCTTCGATCTGCTTGCCCGCCGTCATCATAAGGTCGGCAAGTTCATCGATGATCACCACAATATATGGCAGGTGGCGGTGTCCCAGTTCTTCCTCAAGCTCACCTGCTTTAAATTTCTCATTATATGCCTTAATGTCCCTTACCAGTGCCATCTTCAACAGGTCATACCGTTCATCCATCTCTTTACATACACTGTTCAGGGTGTCGAGTGCCTTCGTGGTATCGGTTACAATAGGCTCTTCTGCATCCGGCAGCATGGCCAGAAAGTGATTCTGTATATTACGGTATAAGGCCAGTTCGATCTTCTTGGGATCGATCATAACGAACTTCAGATTATCAGGATGGCATTTATATAACAGGCAGGTAATAATAGTGTTAATACCAACCGATTTACCTGAACCAGTTGCACCGGCGATCAACAGGTGAGGCATTTTGGTCAGGTCGATCATAAATACTTCATTCTCGATGGTCTTACCAAAGGCAACGGGTAGTGTGAAGTCGGTCTCTACAAATTTCTTGGTGTTGATGACCTGTTTAATGTAGACCGTCTCCCGGGTACTGTTTGGCACTTCAATACCTACGGCAGATTTCCCGGGTATGGGCGCCAGCATGCGCAATCCCTTGGAAGCGGTCGCCATCTTAAGATCATTTGAATAACTTTCGATCTTGGAGATCTTCACATCAGGGGCCGGCTCCATTTCATACAGGGTGACCGTTGGTCCTACGATCGCATTTATACCCACGATCTCGATCTTATGACGGCGAAGTTTATCCAGAATGATCCGCTTATTCTCCTTGATCTCCTCCAGGTCCACCTCATTTCCTTCACTGGGCGGGGAGTCCAGTAATTCGATCGTAGGAAATTTATAGCGGATCGCCGGTACTTCTTTTGCTTTCTCCTTATTCAGCTTATCAAGATCTCTTTCGTCCGCCTCTTCTTCACCTTTTCCTACAAATACGGCTACTTCAATATCATCTTCATCCTCGCTGACCGTTTCTTCTTTTTCAAGAGAAGCTCTGGGGCGCGTATCGATGGTCTGCACTTCCTTTTTTTCTTTTTCAATGCGCTCACGGTCTTCTTCTTCTGACTTCTGAACGATCTCATCAATACTAGGTGCCGGTTTCACGGGCTCATCTTTGCTTTCCGGTTCCGCGATCTTCTGCTTAGGCTCAGGCTTATCTTTGGCTTTCGCTGCCTGCTTTTCTTCCTTCTCCGCTTTACGGGCGGCAATTCGTTCTTCCCGTTCCAGTGCCTTCTGTTCTTTTCGTTCGCGGCGGGCTTCTTTCCATTCTTCCCAGCGTTCACTCATAGCATCAAACCACATCTTAATACTGTCAACCGTCTTTTGCAGGTCACGCTCTATGAACATCAATGCAGTAATGATCAGCATAATGGACAGGATGAACACTGATCCGATCTGTGAAGTGAAATTCTGCAGCACTTGAGAGATAGCGATCCCGGCCGCTCCGCTCCATACTGAATCGGAAGGGAAGTCGGCATTAGTGGTCAGCCAGCCTATAAATGTAGACAGCAGGATCATGGACCAGGTGCTCAGCAGGGTGATCCACCAAAGCTGCTTGTTATCCCGCCGGCGGAAAGTATGCCAGCCGTGGTAACCAATGATCAGGGCCAGGATCATTGACATATAACCGAACATGGAATGTACCAGGTAATGCGACAAATAAGCTCCAACCGGTCCCAGCCAGTTTTTTACCAGCCTTGATGTGGCATCCGGATTGAAAAGGTCCACAAAAGATATACTTCTGGCGTATTGATAGTCGGATGCCGTGTAGGAAAGGATGCTTAAACCCAGCAGGGCAGCGATCGACATAACGATAATGCCAATGATCTCTACCTTACGATTTTCATCCAGACCCGGGGTATTGGTCGCAGTATTTACTTTCTTTTTAGCCATTTATGTCTGTTAATATCCCATCTTTCATTGCTGGTAAGGTATCAAATTCATCCACCTTACAGCAAAAGGGAATATCTCCTTCCGGTACCAGCTTTGCCAGTCTCTTGGCGTGATCACTTTCACCGATGGTCTTTTCAAGATCCTGTCCGAACCTTTCAAACAGACCAAAAGCGATCTTAGCGCTGTCTTTCAGCTGATCGCTCATTACTCCATTAGATAGATGATGAACCAGTGATCCGGCGAACAGTGCGTCTTCCAGTGAGAGTCTTCCTCTCCAGCCCGAACAGATCAGTACAACTTCATCATCGTGTTCATTAATTGCATTAAGTATACTCTGTTGATTCAAAAATGCTCCCACATAAACCTGATTGGCCAGAGAAGCTTTTCGGATCGCTTTAGTGCCGTTGGTAGTATTGAATATAAGCGTCTTATTTCCGATCACGTCAGGCACATATTCCAGCGGGGAGTTTCCAAGATGATATCCCTCAATCTTATTTCCGTCTTTTTCGCCGCAAAGCAGATAATCCCTGGAGTCCATAGGACTGGCAATCTTGACTGCCTCTTCCATATCTGCAACCGGTATGATCCTTTTTGCCCCCCTGCTTAAAGCAGTTACAATAGAAGACGAGGCACGCAGCACGTCAATAACCACGGCTGTTTTCCCCCGCAGGTCTTCTTCCTGAAAACCATGGATGGAATAGTATACGTCTATATAGCTTAATTCTGGCATCTTACCCTATTTGTTTATGAAAGGAGGCTTCGAAACGATCGCCTTTGCGCGTTTTTTGCGGATAGCTATATAGATCTCTGTTCCTTCAGCTGCATGCCCGGTGTCTACGTATCCCATCCCTATAGCTTTACCCAGTGTGATCGACATGGTTCCGCTGCTTACCTCACCGATCACATTATCATTTTCGTCTAGAATATCATATCCGTGTCGTGGAATTGCCCGCTGATCTTCCACCTCAAAACCTACCAGCCTTCTTTTCAGTCCTTGTTCTTTTTTCTCAAGCAAAGCCTCTTTACCGACAAAATCACCCTTATCAAATTTTGTGATCCACCCCAGCCGTGCTTCCAGCGGATGTGTCTTCTGGGTGATGTCATTTCCGTACAAGGCATAACCCATCTCCAGCCGCAGGGTATCTCTCGCGCCCAGCCCGCAGGCCTGTATTCCAAATTCTTCTCCTGCTTCCATGATCGCATCCCATACTGCTTCGGGATCAGCCTCATTATGATTAAAATATAATTCAAATCCCTTCTCACCGGTATAACCGGTTGCCGAGATGATCATGTCGGTCCCGGCGAGCTTCCCGGTCTTGAATGAATAAAACCCAATGCTGCTCAGATCCGTATCGGTCAGTTTTTGAAGTGTATCCGGAGCCTTAGGACCCTGTACGGCCAGCAGAGCATAGTCATCCGACCGGTTTTCCAGATCAGCACCCATATCATTCTGCGAAGCAATCCAGTCAAAATCCTTTTCAATGTTACTCGCATTTACCACCAGCATGTATTCTTCTTCCCCAAGCCGGTAGATGATCAGGTCATCCACGATGCCGCCATCCTCATAGCACATACAGCTGTATTGTGCTTTTCCTATCGTCAATTTTGATGCGTCATTCACAGAGACCTTCTGGATCAGGTTCAGGGCATTCGGGCCCTGCACAAAAAATTCTCCCATATGAGATACGTCAAACATACCTGCGGCTTCTCTGACCGAATGGTGTTCTGATTTAATACCCTCATACTGGACCGGCATGTCATATCCGGCAAAATCCACTATTTTTGCACCGCTTTCCTGATGTACTGAATAAAATGGGGTTCTCTTCGCCATGGTCTTTTTAATGATCTCTGTTAGCTGATTCGGGACTAAATGCCGGTACACAAACCGCCCAATACTCATTTTCCTCTTTAAATGGATTAGAGTACTGCACTCTGCTTCCTTTTTTTATTAAAATCACTTCACCCTGTTTTAAAATTACTTCATCCTCATCAATGATCATATGCATTCTGCCACGAATCATTATAGTAAATTCATCAAAATCAGGTTGTTGTGAAGGTTCTGACCAACCCGGTGGAGCGATCATATGAGCTACGGAATAATCTGCTGAATCCGTATTGATCCGCCCGATATACTCCTCGATGATCTTATTACCCGGAACAGGTATCCGTTCAGGATCGGTAACCTTTAAGTATGAAGACATTCTGTCCGTCTGTTTATTTGGGACAAATTTACAGATTTATATGTAAACATGATTCATACAACTTCATAAGCAGCAGGATTTATTTTCTTCTTTATACTGTTTGAATTCATGACTCCAACATAATCCGTATCTTTCGGGCGGAATTCAAACACGGAATTCACCTAAAATTCTAAAAATTATATGGCTATAAATAAAGAGCAGGTCAAATCAGCTCTGTCTCAGGTACTACACCCTCAGGAAAAAAAGGATATCATCTCCCTGAATATGGTACAGGATATACTTGTTCAGGAAAAGTACGTTTCCTTTACCCTTGAGTTTCCCGAGAAGAATGATAAACTGGAGATGGCTCTCACAACAGCTTGTGAGAATGCTATACACAAATTCATTGACAAAGACGCTGTGGTGGATATTCAGACCGGCGTCAATATTTCCCTCAAACGAGGAGCAGAAGAACAACAACAGGCAGAACAGCCTCAGCAACAACAGGAAGTTCTTCCGGGTGTTAAAAACATAATCGCTGTAGCTTCGGGTAAAGGGGGTGTAGGCAAATCTACGGTAGCCGTAAACCTTGCCGCAACTCTCGCTGAAAAAGGCTTTAAAGTAGGACTGATGGATACCGACATCTACGGACCTAGTATACCGACTATGTTCAATCTGTTTGATCGCCCGAATATTACCACTCAGAAGAAGCTGATCCCACTGGAAAAATACGGGATTAAACTGGTTTCAATGGGTTTTCTGGTGGATGTGAATCAAGCTATGGTCTGGCGGGGTCCAATGGCTACCAGTGCCATTAAACAATTCATGACCGATGTGGAGTGGGGAGAACTGGATTACCTGATCATGGATCTGCCTCCTGGAACCGGTGACATACAACTTACTATTGTACAAACCGTACCTCTGACCGGTTCGGTTATCGTATCCACTCCTCAGACTGTGGCCCTGGATGATGCCCGTAAGGGGGTCGCTATGTTTCAGAAAGTGAAAGTCCCAGTGCTTGGAGTCATTGAGAATATGGCTTATTTCGTGCCCCCGGATATGCCGGATAAAAAATATCATATCTTTGGAAAAGGCGGCGCTACTCTGCTTGCACAGGAACTGAATGTTCCGGTACTTGGAGAGATCCCGCTGGAACAGACCGTGCGTGAAGGCGGCGATAATGGCAAGCCCATTGTACTTGCCGATAAAGATTCCGCAGCCGCAACGGCATTCATGGAAGCTGCAGGAAATATGGAACAACAGCTGGCGCTTAGAAAAGCCAAAGAAGGTCCTACGGAAAAAGTAGAGATCAAATTCCGCCCCTGATGACAACCACCGATCACCGAATACTCTGAGGCTCTTTGGATCTGATCTATATCCTGGATCTTACCGGTACTTTCGTATTTGCCATCAGTGGTATTCGTATGGCAGCTCGAAATGATATGGACATATTCGGCGCCTCTGTGATCGGCTTCGTTACGGCCATAGGCGGGGGAACCGTTCGCGACCTCCTGCTCGACAATCATCCTATCACATGGATGTCAGATATGTCTTATCCAATAGTGATACTGGCTGCACTGCCCTTCACCTATTTGGCGGGAAAGAAGCTGGATAATTTTACTAATACGCTGTTCATTTTTGACACTATTGGGATCGCTCTTTTCACCATGACCGGTATGGAAAAAGCTCTTTCTTTCGGCTTTAATCCTTTTATCGCAGGTACTATGGGAATGATCTCCGCCGTGGTTGGAGGAGTGATACGGGATATCCTTTGTCGTGAAATTCCCCTGATATTCCGAAAAGAGATCTATGCAACGGCCTGCCTCACCGGAGCCGTTGTTTTCTACCTGGGAATATATTCCGGGCTGCCCGAAAACCTGAATTATCTTTTAACTACTGCCGTGATCATAATCATACGAACAGTTGCTATCCGGAAAAACCTCTCCCTTCCTAAAATGAAGGCCTGATCCGGATCAATCTTTGGAGATCATATCTTCGAAATGTTCTTCCACATTTTCCGGTACCGATGTGATCTTACTCACTCCCCAGGTGGCCAGTAAGCTAAGAGAGAAAGCTGGTATCAGTTCATATAAATTTGCTTTCAGCGCCGGCACAAAATACCAGATGATGGTCACCGTAGTTCCGGTCAGAAGTCCGGCAATGATCCCTGCCTTTGTAGTTTTCTTCCAGTATAAGGCCAGAATTGAGGTCGGTCCTATAGAAGCTCCAAGTCCCGCCCAGGCAAAAAGGACCAGCCAGAAAACAATATTCTGGGCTACCAGTCCAAATACCAGTGCTGCCATTACCAGCAGAACCACTACTAAACGGCTGTAAAGCACCAGCTTTTTTTGCGGGATCTCCTCATCTTTTTTCAGCAGCTTATCATACACATCCCGGACCACACTCGATGCTGCAACCAGCAGCTGGGAGTCGGCAGTAGACATGATCGCAGCAAAGATCGAGGCCACCACTACCCCGAAAAGGATCGGGTGCAGTTGCTGCTGAGCCAGCAGGGGATACAGGTTCTCCGTATCTGCACCGGGTAACATACTTACTTCCGGAAAATAGACTCTTCCCACCATACCGATTAGAACCGCACCACCGGCCATCATCACATTCCAGATCGTGCCGACCACTGCCGCATATTTGAGCTGCTTTGCATCATCAATAGCCATATAACGAGAAAGGATATGCGGATTTCCGGGCGAGCCCAGCCCTATTCCAACAAACCCAATAAAAGCCCCAAAACCCAGCGCCATCGGATCGATCATAGTTGCGTCCTGAAGACTTAATTCCGTTATAAATACCTGCCAGCCTCCGAGATCCTGAATGGCAATTAAAGGAAGACAAACCAGTGCAATGATCATAAAAAAAGCCTGAATAGTGTCGGTCAGACTGACAGCCAGAAAACCACCCAGAACGGTATAGAGAAGAATAATGATCGCCGTGAGGATCACGCCGGTATTCTGCGTAAGTCCGAAGCTGGAGGCAAAGGCTTTACCCCCGGCTACAAACTGGGCCGATACGTAACTTACCATGAAAACCAGAAATATGAATACCAGAATGAGTCGTAACAAGCCGTTCTTATCGTCAAACCGTTCGGCAAAGAAATCCGGCACGGTAATACAATCATATTTTTCGGAGAAAAGCCGGAGCCTTCGGGCATAGTACATGAAGAGAAACCATTCTACTACAATATATCCGAATGCTGCCCAGAGTGCCGAGGCACCTTGTGTATAAGCCATTCCGGTCACTCCCAGGAGTAGCCAGGCGCTGCGGCCAGACACTACCGCGGAAAGCGCCACAACCAGGCGGTTCATCTTTCTTCCGCCAATAAAGAATTCACTGATACCGGCCGAAGAGAAACGGGAGGCATAGATCCCTATACCGATAAGCAATACGAGGTAACCTATGAACGCAGCAATTACATAGCCGCTGCCTTCAATGGATATGGTGTTGAATTCTTCCAATGATAAATGACCGTGATCCGGTAAACTTCAGCCTCTTCAGGCTGAGAGGGATCAGGGAAAGATCCCCATCTGTTCGTACATGATCCCGATCTTGTTGATGGCATTGATAAAGGCCGCAGTCCTTAGATCGGTCAGGTTATGTTCACGGCGAATATCTACGATCTGCTGATACGCAGTGATCATGGTCTCTTCCAGTCCGGAATCTACCAGGTCGTATTCATCCGCTCCTTTAGCAAGGTCACCCAGTTCCTCTTCTGTAAACTTCCGGTCAGACAGACCCTCGATAACCTTCAGGATCTTTTTATAGCTGGTTTCATCATATCGCTTGCTCATACGGCCATAGCGTACATGCTGAATATCTTTTAACCACTCAAAATAGGATACCACCACACCACCAGCATTCAGGTAGGTATCCGGAAGAATCAGAGCACCCCGTTCTTTGAGGATCTCATGGGCATCCGAAGTAGTAGGTCCGTTAGCTGCTTCTGCAATGATCTTCGCTTTCACAGCATGGGCATTATCTCCGGTGATCTGACTTTCCAGTGCTGCCGGGATCAGAATATCACATTCAGCGATCAGTGCATCCGAGCGATTAGGAAGTTCTTTTGAGCCGCCAAAACCGATTATACTACCGGTCTCTTTGCGGAATTGAACAAGTTTTTCCAGGTCGATCCCATCTTCATCATAAATAGAACCTTCCATTTCTGCCACACCAACCATCTTGGCGCCGGCTTCTGTCAGATACTTAGCTGCATGATACCCTACGTTACCGAGTCCCTGAACTACAAAGGTCTTTCCTTCTACTCCGGTTTCCAGTCCCAGAGCTTTCATATCCTCCTTAATATTACATGCTTCCCGTATTCCGAAATAAACCCCGCGGCCGGTAGCTTCCGTACGTCCACGTATCCCTCCCTGCTGTATCGGTTTTCCGGTCACACAACCTTCTGCATTAATATCATCCTTCATCTGCCGGTATGTATCAAGGATCCACCCCATTTCGCGGGCACCTGTTCCGTAATCCGGCGCCGGAACATCAACTCCGGGACCAATAAACCCTTTTTTGATCAGCTCGTAAGTATATCTTCGTGTAATTCTTTCCAGTTCTGATTCCGAATAATCACGGGTACTGATCTTAACACCACCCTTTGCTCCACCAAAGGGGACATCAACAAGTGCACATTTGTAAGACATAAGTGCAGCGAGAGCCATGGTCTCATCTTCATCCACTTTATGAGAATATCTGATCCCTCCCTTGGTAGGAAGTTTATGCTGACTATGCTCAACACGCCATCCTTCGATTACATCGATCCTTCCGTCGTCTCTTCTGACAGGGAAGGTAACGTGATAGACCGTATTACAGATCTTGATCTGTGCCAGCAGGCCTTTGTCAAAGCGGGTGTAAACCGCTGCTTTATCAAAATTCTTATTTACCTGTTCGTAAAATTTGTAGGTGGACATACCGTGATATAAGACATTTAGGATTAGATTTTGATTGTCGGGATTATATCACAGAGATACAAGCAATATGACAATATTTAAACCTGTAGATATACGTGCAGATGGTCCGCCGTACCCACATGCCGGATCGTATGAATTCCAAGAGCTTTAAAGGTGAACTCCAGTAATTTATTTCTCCATTCCGGCTGCCCTATGGTTCTAAGATCGATCGCATGAACAAAACCGCTTGCCTGCCTGAAATGAAGAGAAGACTCATTTACCGGTAAACCCATTCTCCGATAATCTTCCTGTGTGCGTGAGATGTCGGTGATCACAAGGTCCTTATCTGCCAGGGTCAGCGTAGAAACGGCGACCCTCATTACCGGGTGAAGGGAACGATACACTTCACGGATATTATCGTCTTTAGCATTCAGGCTGGAGATATAAAAAAGACCGTACAAGCAGAAACCGGCCACCATCACACTAACACCCCGCATGGCGTACCTCATAATGAGTCTTCGATTTTCAAGCTTACGGATAAGCAGCAGTACATAGAATCCCAGCAAGAAAATCACTGATAAAATCCCCCCAAGGAGAGAGAGCCAGGGATTCAGTTGCATAATCTGTTCCAGGTAAACGGAAGTCCGGACCAGTAAAAAGAATGGAAGTATGGCTAGCGTTATAACCAGTGCTGCTCCGACCAGCAGAGTACTGAACCGGAACCTGCTTTTGATTTTCGGTTTCGAAGGTAACTCAGGGCGGACAAATTCCTCGTTCAGATTTAGCAGCCAATCAATGTCTTTTTGTCTGATCTCTTCCATGAATGCTTTGACGAAAGAGAAGACGGGCTTGTTACAGGGTCCGGAAGGATTTCTTCATCAGAAACGGAAAACTCTGAAGTATGATCACGATCATAAGAATTAGAGGGATGCTTTCGTAGGGGTTCCTCTGCAGCGACTCGCCCACATTTTCGATGGCATAACAGAACATCAGGCCGGATGTGAACAGAGTGAACCCATAAACCCACCTGACCCTTATAAACAATCCAAAAGAACTGATAAAACTACATATTGCTGCTATCACACTTATGGTAATTCCGAGTATGGGAAGTCCGAATTCACCATACTGAAAGAGGCTTTGAGATTCTATCCCGGAAAGGATCATCATAGCCGATTTATAACCAAGGTATAAACCCGTTAACAGGTAAAAGCAGAACAGAAAGATCTGAACTTTACGGTCTTTAGAAGTCATTTTTAATGAGTTACAGGATTAATCCGGATAGTGTGTCTTTCTATCTTCCTGCATCATTTTTGTTCCATAAAAAAACCCCCGGCAATCCGTAAATCGCCGGGGGCAAACTAGTTAACGACCAGAGGCTTTTATGCCACTGCTTTGTCAAAGATCGGCTCGTCCTGCCTGAAGGTATAAACCGTAAATAATACAGCAATAGAACCAATAAGCGCCATAAATCCTGCTCCGGCTAATTCCGCAGCATATACCATACTACTGCCGAGTAATGCGCCTGTGATTCCAAAAAACAGACTCGGTATCAATTTCAGCCCTCTGTCTCCGGCAAATGTATGACTGACCCAGCCGGTAAGAACACCGATCAATGCATATCCTAACCAAATTCCAATACTCATAATATCTCCTTTTATTTGATTTCATTATACATAACAACTGATAAACTGAGTCGTTCCGGCTATTTTGATCCCCATCCCTGTTTTTACAATTGACAAAAACTTTTGAGGAACAAAAGCATTACAATAATTGAAATACTAACCGAACCATTTGTATCCCATGAGACTGACAACTCTCTTTACTGCAATTTTAATTTTTGGAATGGCTGCCTGCACCAGCAACGAGACTGACGAGCCCGGACTGATCGAAAAGGCTAGAGCTATTCATGATAATGTGATCACCATGGATACCCATGCTGATATAAATACCGGTAATTTCACTGAGGAAATAAATTATACACAGGATCTTAGTACTCAGGTTACGCTGCCAAAGATGGAAGCTGGCGGCCTGGATGCTGCTTTCTTTATCGTTTATACCGGTCAGGATACTTTAAGTCCTGAAGGCTATGCCGATGCATACGAAAACGCGGATGATAAATTCAAAGCTATTCACCGTCTGACCGAAGAAATAGCCCCCGATCGTATTGAGCTGGCCTACAACGCCGCCGACGTTCGCCGTATTCATTCTGAAGGAAAACTGGTAGCACTCATCGGTGTGGAGAATGCGTATCCGGTGGGGACTGACCTGACCCGTATTGAGGAATTCTTCAACCGGGGTGCGCGCTATATGAGCCTTGCACATAACGGTCATTCACAGTTCTCTGATTCCAATACCGGTGAAGCCGATGGAGAATGGTTGCATGACGGTCTCAGTGATTTGGGCCGGGAAGCTATAGCAGAAATGAACCGATTGGGAATCATGGTAGATATTTCACACCCATCCACCAAAGCGAATATGGAAACCATGCAGTTATCAAAAGCTCCGGTTATTGCCTCTCATTCATCTGCCAGGTCAATAAGTAATGTCACTCGAAACCTGAACGACGAGGAACTAATGATGCTCAAAGAAAACGGCGGAGTTGTTCAGACCGTTGCCTTACGCCGATACGTTAATGCCGAAAAAGCTGCAGCACGAAGTGAAGCTCAGAATGCGATACTGGAAGAAGTGGCACGGGCCGAAGAATTTGAAATATTATCCCGTGATGAGGCCAGGGCACTTCCTGAGGATGAACGTAATGCTTACTACGATCGCTGGAGAGAGATCCGTGAGATGGCTCAGCCAAGAATTGAAGCCGAGCTGGATGATGTCGCTCCCGGTGTGGATGTGGCTGATTTTGTGGACCATATCGACTATATGGTCGGCCTGATTGGCATCGATCATGTGGGCATCAGCTCCGACTTCGACGGCGGCGGCGGTATTGATGGCTGGAATGATGCATCAGAAACATTCAACGTGACCCTGGAACTCGTTAGAAGAGGGTACACCGAAGAAGAGATCCGCAAGATCTGGGGCGGCAACCTGCTGCGCGTAATGGAAGAAGTGGAAAAAGTAGCTGCTGAACTACAGGCTTCCTGATAACCCTTTTTTTTGTTTGGAGAAAAAGCTGCCCCTGATCCGGGTAGCTTTTTTTATTTCTGATAGTTTACCGAATACTTCTCCTTTACAATTTATATGTGTAATATATATGTATGGAAAAAGCTGATTTCCCCATCAGGAAGATCATTCACATCGATATGGATGCATTCTATGCATCGGTCGAGCAACGCGACCGTCCCGAATTGAAGGGAAAGCCGGTCATTGTGGGTGGATCACCTAATGGCCGCGGGGTAGTAGCAACCTGCAGTTACGAAGCCCGAAAGTTCGGTGTACATTCGGCTATGCCCAGCTCCAGGGCGGCAAGGTTGTGTCCTAACGGGATATTTGTAAAGCCCCGTTTTGATGCTTATAAAAAAGCTTCACAGCAAATTAGGGATATCTTTTTTGAGTATACTGATCTTGTTGAGCCACTCTCTCTGGATGAAGCCTATATGGACGTTACCGAGAACCATAAAGGGATCCCCTCTGCCACACTGATAGCTAAAAAGATCAAAGAACAGATTAGAGAGACCACCGGTTTGACAGCATCGGCGGGGATCGGGCATAATAAGTTTCTGGCAAAGGTGGCCTCCGATCTGGATAAACCAAATGGTTTGACGCTGATACCGCCGGATAAGGCCGCCGCCTTTCTGGAAGAACTGGATATCGCAAAATTCTGGGGGGTGGGAAAGGCCACCCTGAAGAAGATGCATGCACTAGGTATCCGGACCGGAGCTGATCTCAAAATATGGAGCGAATTAGACCTGGCCAAAGCATTCGGTAAATCCGGGCGATATTATTACAACATAGTCCGCGGCATTGACCACAGAAAAGTGAAAACTCACCGGATCCGGAAATCTTACGGCAAAGAAAGAACCTTTTCTGATGATATGGCTGACATGGACTGGATACGGGAATTTCTGAGTGATCTTTCCGGCCAGATAGCTACAGGGATGCAGAAGATCCAGGCTGCCGGTAAGACCGTGACCCTGAAGGTGCGATATAAGAATTTCGATACCATCACCCGCAGCGCTTCCCTCCCGAATTTCACTAACGATAAGGAAGATATATTCAATACCGTACTGGGACTGATGGAAGAAACCGAGATCGGTATTCGGGAAGTCCGGCTGCTTGGCATCTCCCTCTCCAACCTCAACCTGGATGAAGAATTTATATATGAACAGCTTGAAATTCCTTTTGAGGCCAGAAAAGTTGATAGTTGATTGTAGTTCAGAACAAAGTATTTAGCGTTTACAGAGATTTCTCGAAGATCAGATAAACTGAATCTTTTGTGCAAAAGGGTGAACACTGAGTCTTACCAAGCCAAGTCTGATGAATAAAGAGAGGGCTTGTACCCCTCCATTCTCTACTAATGGTCTTTTTTAATTCAAATACGTGACTGATTGAACCCATTCTGATGTAATCTCACTTTTCATAAAACTATTTAGATCCTTTGTTCGTCTAAGTACCGAAATTGATAAACAGTCATAGCCATTGGCATAAATGGAAGACGCACAACTGGTACAAAATTTCCTGGGTGGAGATCACCAGGCTTTTAATGAGCTTGTGAAACGATGGCAGAATAAGATCCACCGTTTTGCTTACCGTTTCTTCGCAAGTTCGGATGACGCCGCGGAGATCACTCAAAAGACCTTTATCAGGGCCTATCAGAAAATGGACACCCTGGATGATGCCGGAAAATTCGGATCCTGGCTTTATACCATTGCCAATAACCTCTGCCTTGATGAACTGAAAAGAGTAGGCCGCAAACGCGCTACTTCTTATGAGGCACTTAAAACAGCTCCACAAACCGATGTAGCTACCGGAGCCGATGAACGTCTTCACCGGAATGAGGCTATTGTACTGCTGCACAAAGCTTTATTACAACTACCTCCTGAACAAAGGCTGGTTGTTATCATGAAAGAGTACGAAGGACTCAAATTCAGGGAGATCGCTGAGATCCTGGATGAATCTGAAAACACCGTCAAGTCACGGATGTACTACGGTCTCAATGCCCTTAAAAAGACCTTCGACTCATGGAATATTAATCAAGAGGTTTTCAATTATGGATAAGGAAACTGCTCGCTTGCTCTTTATGGATTATATGTACGATGAACTGGATCCCGGTCGCCGTACAGAACTGGAACAGTACCTGGAAAAATATCCGGAGCTGAAGGATGAACTTCAGCAGCTGGGTGATGTTCGCCAGATGCTCACCCACCTTCAGTCAGAAGATCCCGCTGAACAACTGGTCATGATGGAACCGGATTCTGCACCGGCAGAACAGAGCGGGTTCAGCCGGCTTTTAGAGTCCCTTCTTACTCTTAACAGCCTTAGCAGAGCCGCTTTTGCCACTGCTTTTATGGTTTTGCTCTTTTTCATTACCGGGGCTCTGACCGATATGAATTTCAGTATTGGAAGTGAGGGCTTTGCTCTCACCTTTGGCGAGCAAGCCCCGGCAGAACAGGGCATATCACCGGAACAGGTACAATTCATGCTGGATGAGGTCAAAGAGGAAAATGCCCGACTGATGGCTGACCTTCTTGAAGCCTCCCGACAGCAACAAGAAGAACAGTTTCAGCTAACCTTAGCCAGTTTTGCTGATTATATAAACGACCAGCGATATACCGACATGCAGCTTCTAAGCAGCGGCCTCAGCAGCATGGAACAAGCTTACTACGACCGATTCAGACAAACCGATCAGGTGTTAGGCGAGATCATACAAACAGTTAGTTCACAAAATTAAGAATCTAAATACTTGAAACATGAAAGCACTTAAAATCTATTTACTAATGGGTCTGCTGGCTTGCCTAACAGCACCCGGTCTTACTGCCCAGGATCTCGATGCCGACCGCATGAACCGGGATATCCGGATCATGGAAAATGTACTTAACGAGATGTTAAAGACCAGCCAGTCCGGCACCTCCGGTAATTTCGCCAGCTTCCGGACCGGTGGCAGCAATGTTAAAGGCACCTACCTTCCCGGCTACGGGATCATATTTACCTACGAAGCAGGGAATATCTTTTATATTAGAACCACCTCCTCTGATGATGAAGACGAGGAAGTAACAAACGTCTTTTCCTATAACATATCCGGCGCATCCCGTAGCAGTGAAGTGGATGCCGAATCCATCAAAGAACGCATAAAAGAGTTCATCATGGATTATGCACCAACCATCGGTCAGCTTAAAGATAATGAGAATGTCCTGGTCATCTATAAAAACAGTGCATCAAATGAATTCTTTGGAAGAGCCATTGCCATTGGTAAAATGGTTGAAGAGAATGAAACTGAAAGGATCCCGACAATATCCGTTGCAGCAAAGCGGTCTGACCTGAATGCTTATAAACAAAGCAAAATGAGTGAGGAAGCTCTTGAGAACAGGCTCACCATTTCAGAATCCGAAAATGAAGAGATCTTAGACCTTAAAATCTTCAGCAATATCCTGGATACCGGATTATCTGAATCATCAGGGGATTCATTCCGGGTCAGAGGGCGAGTAAGCTACCTCCTGCTTGATAATTTTGGTGCTCTATTCAATATGGATGCCCGCTACGATACCCGCCTCAATATCATGGAAGTAAGGGATGAGAGAGTACGGGAAGTGCTGGCCAGATCGACTGTTGAAGGGTTCCGGTTTGAGTCGACTGAAGAGGCAGAAAAGAGCCGTGAAGAAAGAATAGAGAAAGTCAGAACGGCTCTTGAAGACCTGAAGTCGAACCTGAAACAGTACATCGTGGATTACGGAACAACCCTCTCTTCAGTAAATAACGGGCAGAACATCATGATCACAGTAAACCTGGGGCAGGCTTTCATGAATAATGATGTGTTTCCTGACCGTATAACTCTTCAGGTCAACAAATCAGTACTGGATCAGCTAAACAAGGGGGCTTTAAGCCGTGATCAAGCCCTGAGCCGGATCAGTATCAACGAATTTTGATATTCAGTTTATTCTGAATGAGCAGGCAGGCTGCCGGTTGCTACACCGGCGGCCATTTTTATTTAATCATCCGGAAGCTACACCTCTTTTGGAGTGCCTTTTCAAGACGGATTTCGTACTCTTCTGAATCGATTTCTATACACCCGAAACGAGCCAGATGATCTGTATAGAATTGCGTATCCCATAATTCAAAACCGTTCTTTTCCAGGATCTCATGACAATAGTACAGAGCGATCTTATCCGTCTCCGGCTCGTAATGGAACATGCTTTCCCCGAAAAATGCCCCACCCAGTGAAACACCATACAATCCCCCCGTAAGTTCATTTCCTGTATAGATCTCTACTGAGTGAGCATATCCCATTTCATTCAATACACAATAGGAATCGATGATCAGAGGATTGATCCAGGTAGTCTCACGGTCGGCACAGGCTATTATAACCTGCCTGAAGTTGGTATCAATATTGACTTCAAAATCCCCGCGCCGGATCAGTCGCATCACATTTGAAGACATGTGAAAGTTATCTAAAGGGATGATCCCGCGCTTACAGGCCGTATACCAGTCCACGTTTTTGGATTCTTTACTGTTAGCCATCGGGAAGATGCCTTGAGAGTATGCTTTCAGTAGTGCTTCCGGTTCTATTACCTGCAAATTTTTATCACTCTGTATTATGAATAATGTGAAGTTATAACAATCCTATTTAAACAGCTTAAACTCACAATCCTCTTTAAGTGCCTTTCTTAACATTTTCTTGTATTCCTTTCTTCTGATCTCAATACAGCCCATCCGAGCGAGGTATTGAGTGTGGTATTGGTGGTCCCAAAGTGAAAAACCGTTATCAGCCAGGATCTTATGAGTATGATAAAGGGTTACTTTATCCATATCACTTTTTTTACTGAAAAGGCTTTCCCCGAAGAATGCTCCTTTAAGTGCTACACCATACTGTCCTGCAATAAACCTTTCTTCCAAATCATATATTTCCACCGAATGCGCATATCCTCTTTCATGTAAAGAGCAGAACAGGGCTATAAACTTATCACTGATCCAGGTCCATTCTCGGTCGGCACACGCCTCTACCGTACTTTGGAAGTTGGCATTCACCTTGACCTGATAGTTCCCTTGTCTTACTAAGCGCTTACAGTTTTTACCGACATGAAAGCCTCCAATTGGAAGTATCCCTCTTAGTCTGGGACTGAACCATTTGAATTGCTTGTCATCGCAGTCTTCAGCCATAGCAAACCATCCATCAGAATAAGCTTCAAGCAACCTGTCGGGTGTCAGGTCAGTTGCTACTCTTGCCAGTCTATATTTCAAGTCACTGATCATCCCATAGTCCCTGATTTTTCACTCAGTGTAAACTCGTTAGCCTTATACAGGCTCCCCGTTCAATTTTTCTACATTAATTCAATTTTTCAAGCATTAGTTACCGCAATACTCCATCCAGCCGCTTCCGATCGGTGATCCCGGAGGTGCAGGTAAAGCCTGCTTAAGCTCAAACTCTGATGGGTCATCAAGATAGGAGTCGATCCTCAGATAGCTCTGCATAGCAACAGGATCTTCCATGTTCTTCAGATCTTCCATGAGTACTGATAACTTTCCATAAACCACTGCTTTGGTAAGTGCACTGGACTGACCCGATGCGTGTAACCCGATCAGCTTTTCTACCAGCAACATACTCACGATCTTTTGAATAGAGCCTTTATAATCATCTCTCATCTCCTGTTTCCAGGTCGCATCAATCAGTTCATCAATAACTTCACCCAGACCTAGGTTACCAGTTCTGCTTCCATATTCGACCAGCCTGTTTGCTCTATTCGGGTGCAGGATAAGAGAAATGGAAACTTCTGCAGCCGTCTCAGCAATTCCGTATGCATCCAAAGAAGGTCCGGTCATTCCACGGAATGATTCTCTGGTTGATGACATACCAGCAGGCTTTGGTGGGATCAAAGCCAGTAAATTTTCAGGAATAGCCAGGACATCCGGCTTTATAGCTTTGATCATTTCCTCAAGCGCTTTTCTCTGAGTGCTCTCGTCTACGATCTCAGGTAATGCCTGTCCATCTCCCTTAACTTTATAGGTATAATCCAGCCCGCCTATAAGTTTTACCGTTCCTTCCAGCTGATATCGATGGAAGAAGTAGATGGGAACCAGCACTTCCTCCAGTTCTGCCATTGCGGTCCCTGAAGGGATACTCGCCCTTCCGAAATTCTCCAGAGCGATCTTTCTGACTTCCAGTATGTGACTTAATTGTGTCGCAGGGTCGGTACCATAATCCCATAAATGTGCATATGGGTGAGCACCGCCCTGAGGCCGGGCATCATTATCAGAAATATATTTAAGTCCACGTTCTGCGGCATCTTCCAAAATACTTTCCAGCTCTTCCGCCTGGTCATTACTATTGCTGAAGTCTGAATAACCATAGCGGATCGCGATCTTATCCCATTCTCCGATCCCTGTATCATATGCATTCTCAAGGCTAAGCTCACCGTCTACGATATCTACCTGAGGGTGTGGATAGTCCATCACTGACTCCCTGCCGTTTACACTTGAAGCAAAATTATGATACAGTCCCAGTGTATGACCTACTTCATGTGCCGAAAGCTGACGAATACGTGCAAGTGCCATCTCCATCATCCTGGGATCTTCAGCATTCTCATCCTCAAAGGGAGATAACAATCCCTGCGCGATCATATAATCCTGGCGAACACGGAGTGAACCCAGCAATACATTTCCTTTTATGATCTCACCAGTCCGGGGGTCCACAACCGACCCTCCGTATGACCAGCCACGGGTTGAGCGGTGTACCCAGTTGATCACATTATAACGTATATCAAGTGGATGAGCATCATCCGGAAGTATTTTCACCTGAAAGGCATTGATGTATCCGGCAGCTTCAAAAGCCTGATTCCACCATTCTGCACCATCCAGTAATGCAGATCTTACCGGTTCCGGTGTGCCGTTATCCAGGTAATATACGATAGGCTCAACCGCTTCACTTTTCTCAGCAGACGGATCTTTCTTCTGGAGCCGGTGTCTGTTAATAAATCGCTGCATCATGGGTTCATCAATAGGTGCTGCATAATCCATATAGGAAGTTGCATAATATCCGGCTCTTGGATCATACTTCCTTGGCTCAAAATCATCATCCGGTAATTGAACAAAGGAATGATGCGTTCTTACTGTAATTGCATTAGGATCCGGCACAACGGATCGTACCTGCCCGCCTGGGTTGCTACCGGAGAAGGTCAGCATTACTTCAAACTCTGAATTCATCGGGAAATTGAAAGTTCCCTCTTCATATACCACGCTGCGGTTCTTATCCAGCGTAAAAGACCCTTCTCCCCGCCTTCTGAGGGTATTAGATACATCATGTGAATCACGGACCAGGTACGGGGTAAGATCAATGAGGTATGCTCCATCTTTGGTGGCCTCAATATTAAAAGCATGAAGCACTGATGAAGCAAAGGCTTCTTCCACTGACTTTCTCTCTAATGCATTATCAGATACTGCTTTATAGGATAGATTTGGCTGGATCAGAAATAGTTTATTTCCCCTCTTCTCAAAGTAGACGACCCTTTCCCCGCCTTGCTGGCTCCGGTCAAGACCTATGTCATTCGACCCAACTCCTGCCGCCAGATAATTAGCATACAGGAATTCCTTTTTAAGGTCTTCAACAACTAAAAGAATACGTGCTTTTTCTGCATCGTAATAGTAATCAAAATAACCTTCTTCTAAGGTCAGGCCTTTGGTCTTATCCTTAAAGGAAGCTTTCTCCTGGGCAATAACAGGATTTAAAAGAAAAATTGAGATCAGAATGAGATATAGATGTTTCATCACGGTATGTATGTTTAATTCGCACCGTAAATAAAACAGTTTATCCACTTTATAAAAAGGGAAATTAACTATTAATACCCTGAGACCTCATTCTTGCAAAATACTCTTTAGCGGCAGCTCTTACTTTGGGTGATAAGAGCAGAGCTGATATCATGGTAGGTATGGCCATTACGGCAAACATCCCGTCGATAAGACTGATCACAGACTCAATGGATACAACCGCTCCGAATATGATTGAACCAACATAGAAATAGTTGTAGAGGTGCTGTTTCTCAGCACCGATCAGAAAACCGAGACACTTTGTACCGTAGTAGGAATAAGTAAGCATGGAACTTACACTAAAAGTGAATACCGAGATAAGCAGCATATAAGTTCCGACTCCCGGCAGGGCTTCTTCAAAGGCATTCAGCGTCAGGGTGACCCCATTTGCCTCCGTTGACTGCCATACCCCGGTGACCAGGATCGCTAAAGCAGTCATGGTACAAACAATCAATGTATCTATCGCCGGCTCCAGCATGGCAACCAGCCCTTCGCGGATTGGCTCTTTCGACTTGGATGCACCATGTGCTAAAGACTCTGTACCAATACCAGCTTCATTGGAGAAAGCAGCTCTTTGAACACCGATAATGATCAGCTGTCCTACCGCCCCGCCCATTACCGCCTTCCCGCTGAATGCATCCGTTACGATAAGCATCAGATATTTAGGGACTTCAGCATAGTGAACTGCAAGGATGGCCAGAACCGAGACAACATAGATCACAACCATTGCCGGCACCAGTCTTGATGCCACCGTCGCTATTCTTTTGATCCCGCCAAAGATCACTAAAGAAACCAGCCCAACCAAGACGATTCCTGTCAAAAGATTGCCGGTAAAAGCCGCATCTGCCTCCACCCAACCCTGGGGAACATAGATCAGGTCTCTTAGGATCTGCACCAGCTGATTGGTCTGAAAAATAGGCAGTGGTCCAAATAAACCAGCCACTGCAAAAAGATATGCAAGTGGCATCCACTTGCTGCCCAGGCCTTCGCGGATCACATACATTGGCCCGCCCTGAATCTTGCCGCTGGAGTCCTTACCCCGATACATAATAGATAAGCTACAGGTAAAGAATTTAGTAGCCATACCTACCAGAGCACTCATCCACATCCAGAATAAAGCGCCGGGACCACCCATAAAGATCGCAACAGCTACCCCACTGATATTTCCCATTCCCACGGTAGATGCAAGTGCTGTGGTCAAAGCCTTGAAATAATTAATGTCTCCGGGAGCGTCAGGGTCGTCATACTTACCCCGAATCAGATCAATGGAGTGAAAGAAGAACCTGAACGGAGTCAGTTTCGAACTGATCAGGAAGAATAATCCGCCGCCAACCAGCAGTATAACCAGCGGGTATCCCCACATAAATGAGGAAAATTCTCCCAGTCCGTATTCAATACTTTCAAGAATAGTGTACATAGATCGAAATATATTATGCAGTAATTAGGTTCAGGGCTGTCTGAGATAGTAGATCAGATCCGTTGCAGGAGGTTTTATTCCACTTTGTCTGAGCAGTAATGATATCTGGGCCCGATGATGCTGTCCGTGAATGATCACATGCTGAAGAATATCACTGATCTTATGATCAAATGATTTTTCTTCCGAATTAGTATAGTGAATTATTTCCTCGGTATCTTGGCCATCCATGATATCCTTAAATCGCTGAAAGTTGATCTCCAGCATTTCTTTAAGCCTTCTTACTGGTATCACTTCCCATTGATCAACAGGGCAGCCCAAATTCATTATCCTTGCCAGCCAGATCTCCTGAGCCCAAACTATATGACTTAAGTGCCGGAAACATTCATGCAGGTCCAGCCCCTCCTGTTTCTCCAGAAAGTTAAGCATCATAAGATTGGTGTCCCGGTCATATTCAAACAGTTTCCGGATCATAGTCCGATCCCAAAAAATTTGGATATACCGTTGATCACAAATTGAATTCCGATCGCCAGAGCTATAAAGCCCATCATTCGGGTGATCACCGTCATTCCGGTCTGACCGATATATTTAACCAGAAAGGGAGCGATCCTGAGGATCAAATAGGCAGTAATTGCAACCAGGAAAACCGCAGAACCGTGAATAATATAATCGGTCAAACCCTGGGCCTGTGAACCAAAACCGATCACTACTGCTATAGATCCTGGACCTGATAACAACGGCATGGCCAGCGGACTAAAAGAAACATCTTCCTTCTCCATTGCAGCCTCTTCATCTTCTTCGGTAAGCTTCCGGCCCCCTTTTTCAGGATTAAGCATTGAAAAACCGGCCCTGACAATAACTAGTCCGCCGGCTATTCGGATTCCGGGCAGACTGATCCCAAAAAAACTCAGGATATAAGTCCCTATCAGTAAAAAAATGAGCAGCACAAAGAACATATAAGTACTTGCTTTGCGTGCTGTCTGTACTTTTTCGCGGTCTGTGTGCCCTTCCATGAGAGAGAGGAATACTGGCATAGCTGTGATCGGGTTAACCACCGAAAAGAGAGAGGTAAAGCTGGCAATAAGTAGTGCTCCGACTCCCATCACCTGTGCAGAATAGGGTATGATATCTTTTAAAAATTCTTCCATGGAACAAAGATAGGCACCTTTTTATGGAATTCATTGTTTAATTGTATAGCTTTTATCAAAGCTTAACTTTGAGCAACCCATAATTCTCCTATTTTAGGTCAAAAATTACAACACCAATATGGCCATATCAGAAACCACATTAAATGATGAGGTCCTCAACATGGTTGAGGAGATCCTGACCAGGGATGTTACCCGTAATGAGAAGCTTTTTGCCATATGTGAAGTACTAGCAGATACGGTTCCTACTTTTGACTGGGTGGGTTTTTATTTTGTAGATCCGGAATCTCCGCGAGAGCTTATACTCGGACCCTTTGTCGGAGAATCAACGGATCATACCCGAATCCCTTTCGGTAAGGGCATCTGCGGCCAGGTGGCTGAAAGTCATGAGACCTTCGTATCTCAGGACGTTCACAGTGAAGACAATTATATATCCTGCAGTATTAATGTTCAGTCTGAGATCGTAGTGCCCATCATGAAAGACGGAGACTTTGTTGCTCAGATCGACATTGATTCCAACACGTTAAACTCGATCACAGCAGATCAAAAAGATCTTTTAGAAGAGATCTGTGATCTTTTATCCGATGAATTTTAAATCACTTTATCTATGAGTTCTTTTTCCCTTACTGATGAAACAGCAATTGACGTATTGATCTTCTGGATCGAAAGTTCTGACGGAGCGATCTCGTTTGAAGAGGAATCTGCCGTAAAAAGGATCATGGATAATATGCATTACGACCTTCAGACATATCGGAAAACTCTTTCTCATTTGAATGCACTGAGTACTGAAGGAATCAAAGAAGCAGAGAATGATGCTATTGAGTACATCACCCGAAATTTCTCTGACCGCAGAAGGCAACTTACTTACTCATTACTGGAATCTATTGCGACCAGCGACAGCAAACTGAATAAAACAGAAGAAGAAAAGCTGGAACTGCTTAAAAAAAGCTGGGGCCTCTGAGCCTGCTTTTTTCAGTCTTTCCGGAGGTTTACTTGAACCGGAGAGTGAACGATCGCTGTGGTAACCTCTGAACTGAGCGTATACCCTCCATTTTTCAGTAAATTGAGGCACTCATGCATTACCCGTGTTTTTTTCTGTGAGATGGTTTCCTTACTGCCAAATGTATTCATCCAGAAAAAGACCTCGATTTCAGCATAGGAGGAAGAAAAGTTCGCCAGTTCTACTTTTGGCTCCGGATCTTTAAGAATATAATCAAGCGCTTCTAATTTTGATCTCATCTCATTCTGGGCTTCCCCAAGATTATCTCCGTAATCAAGTCCTACAATAAAACTCACTCTGCGAAGACCGTCTTTCGTAAAATTGAGCAGTGGATTTTTAAAGATCATCGCACTTGGAATATATATGTCACATCCATCCGCAGTTCTGATATGAACATCCCTCACATTGATTCTTTTTACTGTACCACGGAGGCCGTTACTTTCAATTACATCCCCCACTTCAAAAGAGCGGCTGAAAGACATAAAAATTCCCGCTAGAAGATTCTCCCCTATCTCACGAAATGCAAAACCCAGCACTACTGCCGCTACCCCACCAGCGGCCAGGAAGCTGGTGGCTAATTCAGTAAGACCAATAATATGCAGTGCAGCAACCAGACCGATTATATTGAAGGTCCACCGTGCGATCCTGGTTAAAAAATTAGTCTTTCTGAGAGTCTTCCTCTCCGTCCCCAGTGTTTTTTTGATGACCCGGCTGATGCCATTACCGATCAGCCAGAATATGATCAGGACAGCAAAGGCCGCAATTAGCTGTGGAGCTGACTCCTGTATCTGTTTCCAGGAACTTTCAAATGCTTGTACTATAGTTTCCATGGAGGGTAGATATGCAAACTATGGTCCAAAAAAAAGCCACAACTGAATTCAGATGTGGCCTAATTACTATCCATCCCGATAAGAGGACCTATAATCTATAAAGCTACTATGGCTTCATTTAGTATCGCCTTATCCAGCGCGTAGATCGCGACCGCTTTAAGCTCCCTGTGTTCTACCCCTTTATCTAAACTACTCTGATCAGATAAAAGAAGTACTCCGGTTGCTCTCAGGTCTTTGGCTTCTTTTTTGAGCCGATCCATAATCGCTTCGTAACTATTATCGGTATTTATTTCTTTAATCTCCACTATTCCCAGTTCAATATATTCTCCGGTAACCTCAGATCCATCCTTATATAATTCAATTTCACCCAGGGGTTGTGGTAGTACCTCATCCAGATATGAAACGGGCATCTCTTTTACTCTGGTAATAGAAGAATTTCTTTCCGTCTTCACAGAACATGCTGTGAGTGCTATAATAAGTGCTGGCAGGATTGTTAATTTTAAATATTTCATCTCTCGTGCTCCTTTTGGGTTAAGACGGGGGATGTTACGCACAACTCTGATTATAGTTACAGATAAATGAAAATGTTTTTAACCAGCTGCCGATGTTTAGTCTGAGAGCGTCAGATCTTCAACATGAAGATTCATTCTGTGATTAACTCTGAGTCCATACAAGCCGATTGGATCATAAGTGCCTTTATCCATTGTATAAACTCGCTGACCATTTATAAAGAACCTTAGTTTTGTACCATCAAATTCTACTCCCAGTGTATTCTCAACCGAGGCTACTTCCGGATTGTCATAAATTCTGATATAATCACTGCCGGTCCAGTCTTCAATAACCATCGTTTCTTCTCCTTGTCTTCGCTTGATCAGGTACTCTCCGGTATTCCTGATCACAAAATAAAGGTAAGACTGATTTTCGCCTTCCAGATCTTTACCCCCAAATAATAGTCCATAGGCTTCACGGTTTCTGCCTTCCGGGTTAAAAAGATGCAGTTTAGCATTTAGCATATACGTGCCCTCTGAAGTATTTGCAGGATGATAAAAAATTGCCCTCGGTCCGGTGGTTATGTGCCACCCGGGTGTCATATTTACAAAATAGATCTCAGCAGTCTCGGGATCATCCCCCACATCTACATCGGTACCAGTCTGATCAGTTCTTACCACCCAGCCGTCCGGCACCTTCAGATTCTCTCCCTGGGGCTTCATTGGGTCGGGCCTCTGTGCATACAAGTTCATGCACAAAAAGCACAGCATCAGGGTGTTAATCATTTTCATCATCATATCAGTCTCCCGTTCATTAATGTTTAATGATTAACTATAATCAATTTACAGCCAGTCAACAATATCATCTTTCTTTTCAACCGGCACATAGTGAGCAAAAATTTCATGCAGGCTGGAATCTTTTTGAAGCTCTTTTCGGCTGACAGAATCCAGGTAGGCTATGATATCCCCGTGATGCAGAATTGCGATATCATCGCAAAGGTTTTCAACAACCTCCAGAATATGACTGGTGATGATAATGGTAACCCCACGGTTCTTCAGCTTACGGATAATGTTTTTCATCCTTTCAATAGATATCACATCAACGGCCTCAAATGGCTCGTCCAGCAATAACAGCTCCGGTTCCGTAAGCACGGCCGTAGTGAAGGCCAGTTTCTTCCGGCTTCCCGATGAAAGTTTATTCACTTTAACCCGGGCATAATCCTTAATGTCAAAATACTCCATCAGTGAATATGCCTTTTCAACCAGTCCTTCTTTTTCTACACCATACACTTCACAGATATACTCTATGAACTCTATGCTGCTGAACTGTTCAAACAATAGCGGCGGCTGAAGTACAGATGCGATCTTCTTTTTGATATCCGTTTCATTGGCCGGATTAAGCTCCATATCATGAACAAAGATCTCTCCCTTCTCATAACTAAGCAGCCCCGTCAGAATCCCGATCAGGGTGCTTTTACCGGCCCCGTTCGGACCTATTAACCCGAATATAGTTCCTTTTGGGATCTCAAGGTTCAGATCTTTCAGAACCTCAATATCATCATAACTTTTAAACAGGTTGTTAATATCTACAGCTCGCTCCATAACCTCATTAATACTCTGTTTTTAAATAAACTGACCAGTACATCCATATGTCTCCATAAATAGATCACCATTACTCCGATAACCACCAGCAGTATTGTTATCCTATACCATTCCAGTCCGTTAAGCGGCAAAAAAACAAGATATCCCATGCTGAATATCAAAAATGAAATAGCAAATGTAACTTTTTGTGGGATGATCGGATGTTTGTAACTGAATGAAGAATAAGTGGCTTTCTGATACTGAAAGTACGAACTCCATACAAAAAGCAGCATGAACATCAGGAAGAAAAAGGTGTTTGATACAAAGATGCCGAAAGTTGAACCTACATCGGGTAGGATCATTAATTCAAATATGGTGATCACATAAAATATGATAAGAGGAAAAGTGATGACCCCGAGAAAGCGTTCTTTTAACTGTTTCTCCAGTTTAACCGGAAACTGTATATGCAGCAGGAACTCCCGGTTTTCATATCCGTACATATTTGCCATTCCCATTGCCAACAAAGCCACAGGAATCCCGGCAAGAATAGTTGGTATGAGTATACTTCTGGCAAGAGGATAATCCACCGAAAGTAACAAAGGCACATATACGATCGGTATCAGCGTAAGGGTCAGAAGTTGCAGTTTGTTATAGGGATGCGTCATCACGTAGTAATAGTATTTACCTGCATTTAAACCGAGCACTTTCCGCAAAATTTTCCAGAGAGAGCCCTTTTCTTCCTCTGCCTTTCTGATCCTGGGATTCTGCAAACCTTTTTTCATCTGATTAAAATGATCAACAAGGATCAGACCGATCAGCAGGCTTCCAAAAAATATCATGATCAATGCATTGACCCAGCCGTAATTTTCACTAACAAGTTGTAGAAGCATTCCACCCGGACCCCAGGATAGAAATTCATTTACCGTCTCTACTTCCGGGATGATTCCCTCCAGAATCTTACGGGAATTCGATGCAAATATGGTCACTGCCTGAAATAGTGCAAAAATAAAGAAGAGGAAGCCTACCAGTACTGCAATAAATCTTCTCTCCACCACTTTCAGGAACCGGTGTTTTACAGAATAGATCAATACATAGTTCAGGGTGATCCCCGCCAGAGCTGTTGGCACCTGGTAAGCATGATCGACCTGTATCATCAGCAATACCAGCCAGGTCAGATTATAAATGATATTTACAGGATGACAAAAACCTATAATAAGCAGATACCTGGCAAGTCTTTTGAGAGGAAAACCATATCCCAGTAACTTTCTGTTTTCCTGAATATTCAGCAGCCTCAGGTTCGTAAATGAAAAATGCATCACCCAATACGTGTTGGCAAAAACCAGCAATATAAAAGTGTAGATATCCGGTGTCAGCCACGGCATCTGAACCTTCATCCAGGGATCGGTATCCATGATAGAAACTACAATAGCTGTACCGATGAGATTAACAAGCATTATTCCCAGAAACAGAATATAACCTATGGTGAGCAACAGCTGAAATCTATTCAGGTTGGACAGGAATATCTTCCAGTTCAGTGTCAGAATTCTGTAAAACAAACTCTCTTTATTATGGATAATAGCACGGGGAAAAACAGCCCAGGCCTTTGCGGTGCCCGGGATGATCTCTGAATATATTAAATGTTTTCAGGCCGATTATTCTATTACAGAAACTTAATCTCCGTGTTCCCGGCCTTAAGAAAACTTATATCAGAATAAACGATACGCAGCGGTGACTTGCAGAGCTCCGTTTACTTCACTGTCAGATATGCTTTCATCAAACACATCCACCAGCCCAAAAGTATACCGGACTCCGAATATAAATTTTGAAAAGTCGACGCCTGCACCGATAACAGCACCATATTCTGAATCATTGATCAACTCTGTAATGCCGGAAACTGTATTACTTTCATTAGCCTCAAAGTTCTTATTGATACTCCATGAAAAATAGGGTCCGAACTCTATCCAGGGTCTTATGGATGCCGATGGAACTGACATTTGAAAGTTCGCCAGTACAGGCACCTGAATATAATCCAGCTCGATCCTTCCGAAAGTGACATCCGCACCATATTGAGCATAAAGAACTTCGGGTTGTATGCTGATGGCAGATCCCGGAATATTAACCCTCGCATACAGTCCTCCAACCAGTCTGGGTATTCGCTCTGCATCATCAGTGTCTGTGATCGTGGACAGACTTAAGCCACCCTTCAATCCGATTTGAGGTATTAATTGTGCTTTAATACCGGTCGAAGAAGCAAAAATTATTACGGTTAACAAGAGAGGGCTTAAAAGTCTTTTAAATGATCTCATCAGAATTTTTTTATGAATACTAAAGAAAAAATAAAACAAGCGAATTAATCACTATCAAACAGTATAGGTAAAATAAAATGCCTGAAAGAACAAAAGGCAGCTGATCAGCTGCCTTTTTTGATTACATATAATTAGTTAACCGAAAAGGATACGAGAATAGACAATCCGCCATTCTTTTCCCCGTCTGCCAGCTGATCTTCAAATACATCTGCCAGACCAAATGTGTATCGGGCTCCAAGAGTGAACCTGGAAAGGTCGAAACCGGCACCGACCATAACTCCATAATCCGTATCTCTTACGAAGTCCTCAAAATCGACACTCTGCCCATTGAACCGGCCATCGGCTTTCATATTAACTCCTAAATAAGGACCAAACTCAACCATTGGCGTGATCGGGGCAACCGGAAGATCGAACTCAAATATCGCCATAACCGGAATTTGGATATAATCCAGTTCCCAGGTGCCTCCGCTAACTTCTGCTCCCATTTGCGCATAAAGCAATTCAGGCTGAATGGAGATCGGTGTTGCGGGAATATTTATACGGGTAAAAATTCCTGCTATAAAGCCCGTTTTTGTATCAACCCCATCACTATTAGTAAGAGTCGTAAGGTTTAATCCCCCCTTCACACCTAATTTTGGGAGGTTCTGAGCATTCGCAGTCTGCAGTGCAGCCAGTAGTACAAATACAGTTAGAATACTCTTTAAAATTGCAGATGATTTCATTTTAAATACCTTTCGTTTTGTATTGTTTAAAACTTTTCCGCTATAGATAAGCGCAGAATAAAGACAGAATAATCATTAAAACGTTACGCTTCTGCTCTGGAACTTCCAAATCACGATTGATAATCAGTCGTGATTAATGCTCATCAATATATTCTTTAAGGAATGACCCGGTATAACTTTCTTTATTCTTCATGATGTCTTCAGGTGTGCCTTCTGCTATGATCTGCCCGCCGGCAAAACCACCCTCAGGCCCAATGTCTATGATCCAGTCAGCTGATTTAATAACATCCAGATTGTGTTCAATTATGATCACTGAATGGCCCTGATCCACCAATTCATTGAATGCATCCAGCAGTTTAGCAACATCTTCAAAGTGAAGTCCGGTCGTAGGTTCATCGAAAAAATACAACGTGTGATCGGTATTGGTTTTAGACAGGAAACGCGCCAGTTTAACTCTCTGAGCTTCGCCTCCGGACAGTGTCGTTGCGCTCTGTCCCAGCTTCAGGTAACCAAGTCCCACGTCTTCAAGGGGTTGAAGCTTATTAATGATGCTGGTCTCATCTACAAAGAACTCGATGGCTTCGGAAACCGGCATATCCAGCACATCATGAATATTCTTCCCTCTGTACTTAATATTCAGAATATCTTTGCGAAATCGGGTTCCGTTACAAACTTCGCAGGTCAGCTCAATATCTGCCATGAACTGCATTTCTATTCTCTGAACTCCCTCTCCCTGGCAATTCTCACATCTTCCCCCAGGAACATTGAATGAAAAATGCCCGGGCGTATAACCCATGATCTTAGCCTGTTTGGTATTTGAGAATAAATCCCGGATCCCGTCAAATGCTTTTGTATAGGTAGCGGGATTAGATCTGGAAGATCTTCCGATAGGGCTTTGGTCCACCATTTCTACATTATGGATATTTGCAATTCCACTCAGATCTCTGAAACGGCCTACTTTATCTTTGTAGCTGCCCAGGTGATTTTGAATGCCGGCATAGATCGTATCATGAACCAGCGTCGACTTGCCGGATCCAGATACTCCGGATACCACCACCATCTTGCCTAAAGGGATATCTACATCCACATCTTTCAGGTTGTGTTCAGTAGCCCCTCTTAGCTTCAGATATTTATCATTCCCTTTTCTCCTCTTTTCAGGGACAGGTATGCGCTTTTTGCCACTCACATATTTACCGGTTAAGGTCTCAGACTTCTTCAGATCCTTAAAGCTGCCGGAAAAAACCACTTCTCCGCCATGCGTGCCTGCAAATGGCCCGATGTCGATTATATTATCTGCTGCCTTGATCATTTCAGGGTCATGTTCAACAACCAAAACCGTATTTCCAATTTCACGAAGCGATTCCAGTATTTTGATCAGGCGATCATTATCCCGCGGATGCAAGCCTATCGTTGGTTCATCCAGTACATAAAGGCTTCCGATCAGAGAGCTTCCTAAGGCATTGGCCAGACTGATCCTCTGAGATTCACCTCCGGATAAGGTATTTGCCAGCCGGTCCAGTGTGAGGTAATCCAGGCCCACTTCGTCCAGGTATTTCAATCTCTTTCTGATCTCATACAGGATCTGTCCGGCAACGTCTTCTTCAAATTGAGAGAGGGTCAGATCCTCAAAGTATTTCCTTGCGTGCCCTATGGTCAGCTCAGATACTTCTCCGATATGAAGATCTCCTACTTTGACATATAGAGCATCTTTCCGGATACGGTAACCTTCACACTCCGGGCATCTGCTGTAGCCACGATAACGTGAATACAGTACTCTCATGTGTACCTTATAGGACTGATTCTTGATCTCGTCAAAAAACTTCCAGATCCCGATATACTCATCCTTTCCCTTCCATATCACATTTTGCACTTCTTTTGGCAGGTCTGCATAAGCAGTATCGATCGAATATTTTTCTCTGGAGGCAACTTTGATGAGGTCACGCAGGTGTTTACTGAATTTCTGTGAATTAAACGGTGCGATCACCCCATCCCGAATGGTCTTTTCAGGGTCAGGTATAACCAGGTCCTCATCGATCCCGGCAACTCTTCCAAAGCCCTCACATTTTGGACAAGCCCCAAACGGGTTGTTAAAGGAAAACATCTGCGGAGTTGGTTCACTGAATTCTATCCCATCCCTTTCAAATCGCTCACTGAAAAGATATTCCTCTCCATTCCTGATCTTTATAGAACAACGACCTGACCCTTCCTGAAAAGCAGTCTCTAGTGATTCAGCCAGCCGGCTTCTTCCGGCATCATCGTCTTTGAGAGCAAGCCGGTCGATCAGCACCCGGTGTTTATCTGCTTTGAACGTCTTGAGCTCAAATTCCTCTGAAGTCAAGTCCACGATCTCCTCACTTTCCATATGAAGAAGTCTGTTCAGGCCTTTTTCTTTCAGGATCTTGACCTCTTCCTTCAGGTCTTTCTTCTTATGCTTGGGGATAGGAAATACCACATAAAATTTCGTTCCTTCCTCTTCACTATTATAAAGCTTCTCAATAGCAGTACGAGGCGAGTCCTTGATTACCTGCTCTCCGGTTTTTGGTGAAAAGGTTTTCCCAATCCTGGCGAACAGCAATCTCAGGTAATCATAGATCTCCGTGGTTGTACCAACGGTGGACCTTGGATTACTTGAGGTCGTCTTTTGCTGAATTGCCATGGCAGGAGAAATTCCCTGCATAAAATCCACATCCGGTTTGTCCATTCGCTCCAGAAACTGGCGGGCATAACTGGATAAGGATTCTACATACCTTCTTTGTCCTTCCGCATAGATCGTATCAAATGCCAGGGAAGACTTTCCGGAGCCGGACACCCCGGTCACAACCGTTAGTTTATTGCGGGGGATCTCAACATCAATATCTTTAAGGTTATGAGTCCGCGCACCCTTTACTATAATAGGCCTTTCTTTCTCATTTTGGGCGGCTTCGGATGATGCTTGTTCAGTTTTGGACATGAATTTTCTAAAGAATTAGATGAACCGGAAATATACCAAATATCAGTTTTGGAACCGACATATCAACCCAACAAAAAAAGCGAAGGATCCTATCCCTCGCTTTTTACCTTAAACTAACCAGACATTCTTGTCCAGCTTTTAAAAATATCTCAGGTTCACCGAGCCGGCACTGGTTTTTGCTTCTATCAGAGTGCCACCTCCTTTAATGGTTCCCTCAATTCGCCCGCGGTCACTGCGTCCGGTGAAATCAGATAACTCGGTATTCACACGACTGCCGTCCAGATCAAGATTGTATCCCCGGTTTCCAGGAACCCTCAGATCGATGCTTCCTCCACTGGTTTTGAGTTCTATCAGATCTCCGGGTTCTGATATATCTGCATCAATACTACCTCCGCTGGTCCTGGCATCCACACTACCTTTTATTCCGGATATGCTGATCGACCCGCCGGAAGTTCTGAGCTCAATATCCCCCTGAACATCTTCAGCTCTGATCGTTCCACCGCTGGTCCGGGCATTTATCCTTCCGGTTACTGCCTGAATGTTAACGCTGCCGCCGGAAGTATTCATTTGAACATCCCCTTCAACGTTTACCGCGCTCACGCTTCCTCCGGATGTTCTCAGATCCTGAGTACCCTCAAGTTTGCTGACGGATACCGAGCCACCGCTGGTTCTCAGGTCGGTCTGGCTGTAAACCGGAGTCTGTACCACAAATGAAATAGAGTAATTATTTCTGCGGTTCATCCTGAAATTATTCTTTTGGCGAGCTTCCGCAATTACTTTATTTCCTTCTTGTACAATGCGGATCTCGTAATTGCTCAGGTCTGCTTCACCGGCTTCCATCCACTCACCTCGCCTGCGAACATACATGTCTACCTTGATCTCACTTCCGTTATAGCCATTTACTTCTATGCTTCCACCTGAAGTGCGTACATTTATCTCAGGCGAACTGCCTGCACGAAAGGTTTCTGTTCGATATGCCGGGCCATTTTGTGCCGACAGTTCATTTACAGAAAAGACCAGTATCAAAACAGACAAAATACTTGATACCCTGCTCTTAAGTTTGTACCTATTTTCCATTATCCTAACCATTAAAAATTCCGGGTTCCCAAAAGCCTACGTAACGACTTCTTTCTTGTTGCACCCGGGATTTATAAATGAAAAAAATTACCCGATTTATTCGGGTCTTAGTGCGCCGTATTTATCAATTCAGTAAATTTGGCAGCTTTTAAAAATGGAGTAGAAATGAAATTACCTTTTATCTTAGCTAAACGATTCGTGGCAGGTGAATCCTTCGATGAATCAGTCTCAAAAGCTAAAGAACTAAATAATAAAGACCTGGATCTTACCCTGGATCTCCTGGGAGAGAATGTCAAGGATCGGGAAAAAGCAGATGAAACGGTAGATAACTACATAAAACTACTCGATGGTATCAGTGAACAGGGACTCATCAGCAGTATTTCGATCAAACTTACCATGATGGGTTTGGATATCGATAAACAATATTGCCAGGATAATCTGTTCAAGCTGCTGGAAGTGGCACGAAAGTATGATCAGTTTGTGCGTATAGATATGGAGGGTTCGGACAACACCCAGGACACCCTGGATATTTTCGATGCTGCATTCAATGAGTTCGGAAAACATGTCGGCACTGTCATTCAGGCCTATTTATTCCGCTCAAAAGAAGATATTGACCGCCTGGCGGAAATGAAGGCTGATATTCGCCTGGTTAAAGGAGCATACAGTGAGTCTTCGACCATTGCCCTGCAGGATATGCCTGCAATACGTGAAGCTTTTAAGGAATATGCAAAAGTGCTCCTTAAGCATACCCCTTTTCCCCGCTTCGGAACTCACGATGACGAACTGGTTGACTGGATAAAGACCTATACAGCCGAGAATGATATTCCAAAAGACCGCTTTGAGTTTCAGATGCTCTATGGTTTACGGGAAGAAACTATGGTAAGCCTGACAAATGATGGGTACAAGACGCGTATATATGTACCCTTCGGGTCAGACTGGTTTCCCTATTTCAGCAGGCGGCTTATGGAGCGAAAAGAGAATATCTGGTTCGTTTTAAGCACTATGCTTAAAAAATAAGCCCAGCCGGATCATTAACCTTTACTTGTGCTTTCCCATAGGTAAGCTGATCTTAGCATAAAAATGAACGGGACCTTGTTAAAGAACAGAAAAGCTTATCTGATTTCACTGGCAGCAGGCGGCGCATTACTCTTTGTCCCGCTGCTAAGAGATCTGCACTTTGAGTCTGCAATGCTGGCAGCCATAATCGGTTGTTACTGGGCTTCCTTCAAGGCATCACGATCCCGGTTACCGGATCATGATCTCCTTATAGCTTCGCGGATTCTTTCGTACCTGTATACTGCGGCTGTACCTCTGTTAATTTATGCCCTGATAAATGGCTGCCTGACTTTTGATGGCTTTGGCTTTTGGATCTTTACTCCTGCGCCTTCGGTATTTCTGGGCGTTGCTACAGGCCGGTTGTGCAGAATGCTGAGACTACCCGCGCCCGGCCTTCTTAGTTTTCTGATCCTCAGCCTTTTCTCCGTTGGCATTCTTATCTGGCAGTTCACTTCCTTTCCGCAGGTTTATTTTTTTAACCATGTATGGGGCTACTGGCCCGGACCCATTTATGATGAAAGCGTGGTGCTCTCCGTAAACTACCTCCTTTTTCGGTTTATCACCCTGTTATGGGTTCTGGTTTTATGGATCCTTCCTGTATGGTCGGATAACAGCACAAAGAAATGGGTTTTTATTCTGAGCTTTGTCAGCCTGTTATTTTCTTATCTGAACTACAGCGAGCTCGGTTTTATCACTCCTGAAGAAAAGATCCGTGACCAGCTGGGTTCTGCTATTCAGACCGAACATTTTAATATCTATTACTCCAAAGAATACTTTGACGAAAAGGAGATCAGTCTGCAGGCACTGAAACACGAATTTTATCTCCATAAAACCCTCGCAGAACTGGATATGACCTGGCCTGAGGGAAGGACCATCAATAGTTACCTTTACCCGAATGCGTGGAAGAAAAAGGATCTGGTAGGAGCTAAGTTCACCAGCTATGTTCCTGTCTGGCTTGAACAGGATCAGCTGCATATTGCAAAACAACAGCTGAATGCGGTCTTGCATCATGAGATCGTACATGTGGTATCCAAACAATTCGGGAACGAGTTATTTAACGGCAGCAGAAGTACAGGACTGATCGAAGGTCTGGCCGAAGCTATTGCCAAAGATGCTTCTCAACAGTCTACTCTTCATCAGATCGTGGCCGCCCAGGAACCGCTGCCAACAGCTGATGAGATCCGGTCAACACTTTCACCTATCGGCTTCTATTCCGGCGCCGGAGCGATCAGTTATACAACCATGGGTTCTTTTACCCGTTTTCTTCTGGACCAATATCCTGCCAGGCTGCTGAAGATGAGTTATCCGAAAGGTGACCTGAGGCCTGTTTATGAAAAAGATATTGATTCATTGGTAGCAGAATGGCACCGGGTCCTGCGTGATACCCCGGTTGATTCTACCGACCGCTCTGTTTCTGAACTTATTTTTGCTCAGCGTTCACTTTTCGAAAAGAGCTGTCCCCATAATATTCCTCAAAGGCTGCGGCTATGGGATTCATACCGCTATAATCTTGCTGAATCCGATACGGTTCTTGCAGACAAGATCATGGATGACCTCTTCCATATCGATACCGACAACCCGCTGATAAAAGCAGAGTGGGCACGGACGAAATTAAGGAAGGCAGGGTCTCAACAGGTTATAGATCAGTTGGATGACCCTGATTCTTTGCTGACCCTTAAAGTACTGCTTACGGATGCTTATTATATGAACGGCGACCGGGACCAGGCCCGGACTATGCTGCAATCTATGGCTGATGAGATCAGGAACAGCAAAGACCTGACTTTTCGATACACCCTTGACATGCGCTCCGATAGCCTGAACTGGTCACATCATCTTGATCGACGGTACAGGAATGAGCTTCCGGACTCTTCAGTCTTTTTGCAGCTTAGTCTTCCCAACAAAGTACTTAGTCTTCAAAAGGCTTTGGAACTGAACAATGAAAGAAAAATGATTCAGTATTCCACCCATCTTTTGAATGAATACATCCCGGATTATTTCTTTGGAACCATTGTTGGTCATGTTGATCAGTTGATCTATCTGAAAAATTCTGAGCTTGCCCGTGACTGGATTCACAAATTGAAGAAAGATGATCTGAGGGCACGATACCGCGAAAGACTCGTTCTGCTTGAGGACTGGTTCCGTTTCCGTATTGGGGTAACCGGCTCCTGATTGAACCATGAAGTAGCCGTGTGTTAAATCTATGATGGGCAAAATAATCTTCAACGATAATTATTTATATTTACTGAGCTATGAATGAAGAGAAATTTATCCCGCTTAAAAATTATACAGAGCGCTCTGAAAAAGAGATGATCGATCGGGCTGAGGAGTTTTATGAGGAGATCCGTAACCGGCGAACCGTGCGGGATTTCTCTGACCGGCCCGTTCCCAGAGAAGTAATAGAAAAATGTTTGCTCGCAGCAGGAACTGCCCCTAACGGAGCTAATAAACAACCCTGGCATTTTGCCGTCGTAAGTGATCCCGAGATCAAACATAAGATCCGGGTAGCTGCTGAGGAGGAGGAACACGAGTTTTATAACCGAAGAGCTCCGGATGACTGGCTGGAGGATCTGCGCCCTTTTGGAACCGATGAGCATAAACCTTTTCTGGAGACCGCACCCTACCTGATTGGTATCTTTGCCAAAAGTTACAATATCACCCAGGAAGGAGAGAAGGAAAAACATTATTACGTGAAAGAATCGGTTGGAATAGCTACCGGTATTTTGATTACTGCTTTGCATCACGCCGGACTTGCAACACTCACCCATACACCCAGTCCCATGGGATTTTTAAACGAGATCATGATGCGCCCTTCTCATGAAAAGCCGTACATCCTTTTGGTAGTGGGGTATCCGGCAAACGACGTAAAAGTACCCGACATTAAGAAGAAACCGCTGGAAGAAATCAGTTCTTTTATCTGAGATAAATGAAAGAAAATGACTCCCCCAAAAAGCCCTCAGCAAAACATACATTCAGGCGTAATCTGATCGAATGGACCGTAATTTTAGGTGTAGCAGGCCTGCTTTATGTAACCGGTTATCATACTGAAGTAATCGGTACTATTCAGCGCGTGCTTCTGGCAACGGGGATCCATCAGCCTCATACACCATTGGAGGATGCCTCTGGTTTTCCCAGAGCCAGCTACCAGCTGAGGATGACCAGTATTGAGGGTGAGCATCTTTCCTTAGCAGACCTCAAAGGAAAAACCTTATTTTTAAACTTCTGGGCTACCTGGTGTCCGCCCTGTATTGCTGAGATGCCCAATATCCAGGGTTTATACAATGAACTGAATGAAAGAGATGATATCGAGTTTCTCATGATCTCCCTGGATGAAGATCCTGAAAAAGCCCGGGACTTTATTCAACGAAAAGGATTCAGCTTTCCTGTTTATTTTCCCCTCAATGGCCTTCCGGCAATCTACAACAAGGCTATTGTCCCGAGGACCTTTGTTATCTCTCCGGAAGGCGATATTGTTATAGAGCATGAAGGAATGGCCAAGTACAACACCAATTCTTTTAAAGATTTCTTGCTCAGCCTGTAGCTTAGCTCAAATAAAGAGTACTTTCAGGCCCCAATCACTAAGTGAACTGATCTATGAAAAAAGTAATAACCGGAATACAGCAGATAGGGATCGGAGTCTCCGATGTATACGAAGCAACCGAATGGTACCGAAAGTACTTCGGCATGGACATCAAAGTATTCGAAGATGCAGCTACTGCAGAATTAATGCTCCCGTACACCGGTGGTAAGCCACATGACCGGACTGCCATACTGAGTATTAATATGCTTGGCGGCGGTGGATTTGAGATCTGGCAGTATACTTCCCGTGAACCGGTTCCCCTTGATGAAGAATTACGGATGGGAGACCTTGGAATTAATGCCGCAAAGATAAAATCTGTAGATGTACCGGCTGCTTACGAAAAGATGAAAGCTCAGCAGGTTAATGTTCTTACTGAATTGCGGAGAAACCCGGCAGGGGAATTCACTTTCTTTGTAAAGGACCCCTGGGGCAATATTTTCCAGGTTGTTGAAAGTACCCGTTTCTTTGATAAGAAAGCTCCCTCGCTGACAGGCGGAGTTGCAGGTGCAGTAATAGGGTCAACAGATATCGACCGTGCAAAAGATCTTTATTGTGACGTTCTTGGTTATGACGAGATCGTTTATGACAAAACCGGGACCTTTGAAGATCTGGAGGGTTTACCTGATTCAGGTTATGAATTCAGGCGGGTATTGCTGAGACACAGCAAAGAAAGAAGTGGTGGGTTCAGCAAACTCTTAGGGCCGACTGAGATCGAACTGCTGGAAGTGAAGGGCCGTGAACCCAAAAAACTTTTTGAGCATCGCTATTGGGGCGACCTCGGCTTCATTCACCTATGCTTTGATGTGCAGGGAATGGATGTTTTAAAACAGGAGTGTGAACAAGCCGGATTTCCGTTTACCGTTGACTCCGCTAATAGCTTCGACATGGGGGAGGCGGCCGGCCGGTTTACTTATATTGAGGATCCCGATGGGGCACTGATCGAGTTTGTGGAAACTCATAAGGTGCCCATCCTCAAGAAGATCGGCTGGTTCATTGATATGACCAAAAGAGATCCTGAAAAAAATCTCCCGAACTGGATGATTAAAGCTCTTCGATTCAATCGTATGAAGGGATGAATTTCGGAAAAAACAAGATTGCAAAAATAGGCGGTCTTTTTTTCCTCAGCCTCTGGTTGCTGGGTAATCTCTTTTTATACTCTGGGCTGGCGCCTGTGACAGGAACCGGAGTTTCAAACTGGCCCTTATTTCTTGGGATCACGGCCGGTACATTTGCTATCCCCTATTTCACCATTGCAGGAATCCAAAAGTCGATCACTTATTTCAGAGATACTGAATAATAACTTCCCTAATCTGCAATTAGCTACAGCTTTATTCGTTATTTCTGATCGCAGAATCCGGTGTCAGCATTTCATCGCCTTCCAGCGCTTCCGGTGTGGTTTTCTTCATCTGATGCCTGCCTAATTCCCGGTCATAACTAAGCACATACATCCAATCTTCCCCGGGAAACTGTAAATTTCCGACTACCGTATCAGCCTGAATGCTAAGAGTCGCCATTCCCGGCATTTCTCCGACGATAGTAGCCGTCAGACTGGTAATACCCTTTACAAACTGATTCTTGCTTCCGATACGAAGATCAAAGCTGAGGGAGTCATTCACCTTCAGTTTATATGTGTCACCTTTTTGAAGAGCTTTAAGCTCAGCGGGATAAATTTCCGGTATCATGACCGGTTCAGCACTCTGTTGTAGATCATCAACCATGATGGTCACTTCTTCCGTAGTCTCCTCTCTTTCTTTGCTGTTACATGACATTGTGAGCAGCAATAGCGATAGTAAAACGAGTCCTCTGAGACAGTTCATATTTCTTTGCATTATTTAATTAGCACCATTCGGCGGGTGATCACATTGGCCGGAGTCATCAGTCGGTAGATATACACTCCACTGGCCAGTCCGGATGCATCAAACGTTGCGGTATACCGGCCGCTATTACGGAAACCATCAAAAAGTGTCGCCACTTTTCTTCCCTGTATATCAAATACATCTATAGATACTCTTTGGGGCTCGTTGATACTGTAAGAGATCTGAGTCGTTGGGTTAAAGGGATTCGGAAAGTTCTGGGCCAGAGTTATTTCATCCGGTAAGTCACCACTGCCTGATTCATTACTTACGTTCTCCGTGACCTCTATCTGCAAAGGAACACTTAATTCTGTATTCCCTGCATCATTTGTATAAACGGTCATGGTGGTATTGTAAAAACCCAGCTCCAGGTCTGATGCATCCACTTCGAAACTGATTGTCTCTGATTGTCCGGGTGTTATGACCCCTGCAACTTTATCTGCATTTAGATATGAAAACGGAAAATCAAGAATGGTTACGGAAAAATCATCCAGATCCAGTGAAGCGCCGGCATTTGTATTCGAACTACCCAAAATAAGCTCTTCGGGAGTAAAGCCATCCGTATATTCATTCGATGCTATTAATTCACCATTCAGGTAATACTCCAGTTTCTGAGAATCCGTGTTATGTACAATGGACACATCGTGATAAACGTCTTCCTGAAGAGTTACTCCGGTAGAAAAGAACACCCCAACCCCGAACTCATTCCTTCCAATAGCCAATACATCATTGCCATTATTTGAGACCCTTATTCCGGATGAATATTCACTCCGGCGCCGGTCATTAAGGTAAAATTCGAATACTTCATTAACCGAATCGGCTACGGAGAAAGAAAAGGAAAAATCGATCTTATACTTTGCAAAAGGTAAGGGTCCCAAAAAGGGGCTTCTGAGATACAGGGGGTCTCCGCTATTGGAGTTGTTTATTCTAAGATGCTGCCCGCCGGTTGCCGGATTCAGATTACTGATCGTTGCTACGGGATCTCCGGTTGATATCACTTCCCATGCATTAATGGCCAGACCATTGCCTGTTGAATAATTCTCATCCCCTTCAAATGATGTTTCGAAGAATACACTGTCGCTCAGGTTAACAAGCTTCTGAGACTGAGAAGACCCATTATTCCTTAGCAGTTCCTGTTTAAGAGCAGGTTCTACATAACTGCCTTTAGAGCGGCTATTCGATACAATCGGTGTGTCCGAAAAGGCAAAATCCATTTCCCACATCAGGTCTGATGCTCCGGAGTTTGAAAGCTGAATTGGTACCGTGATCTGACTTCCGGGCCGCAGCTGAACCGTGATCGCATCCGTAGATGCTGTAAACTCCGGCGGATCTGTGGTCGTAGGACGGTAAGAAGCCATCGTCCTTTTGATCTCACGCATGCTTCGGCTGTTATCGGCCGGAGTAAAGGGACTATCAGAACCTATCCTTGCTCCGTTATAATTTCTGTCCGGGGTGGAGAAAACAGGCACTCTGTTGAGTCCTTCAGAATATGCCATGATCGTATGAACACTATCATTACGGTTCTGAAAACCCACCGAATAATGGAATAACCCTCCCCGTGCTCCTGCACTCTGGGTCTGCTGGGTCCTAGAATGAAGATTTCCCATATTATGGCCGATCTCATGGATCATCGTGTATCCGGTAGACACCTGTAAAACCCTGTTTAATGAAAACCCCAAAGGTGCAAATCCGTAGGGGTCGCCTAATACCCAGGCGATCCCTCCCGTATCATTCACATCTGCAAATAAAGCAACAAGGTCTGCTCCATATTGATCTCTGAACTCGTGCACTTCTTCCATATATCCAGCATGTTCTGCAAGAAACGGGGGGGTATAAGTGGGTGCGGATGTTAATCTTCGGAGACGATCTCCTGAACCCACCCCGTCGGTGGTTTCATCATAGTCCGTTTCATAGGTATGAACCAGCCGGAGTTTAATTGCAGTTTCAGAACCGTCCAGTGCAGTTTGTGCCAGGTTCATGGCCTGTGCTATTACCGATTCAATCGAAAAAAGACTGATATTCCGTGATGCCGCTCTTTTTGCTGCAGCGGTATACGGTATCATCAGGTCAATCGTAATACTATCTTCCACTGAGGTTAGCATGCTCATTGCGGTAGTTGGATTGGAAAAAGCGGTTGTTTCCCCGTTGCCCTTTACCTTGAAATTACTTTCTGTAAGTGTTGCAGGGTCCAGGAAGTCCTGTTCCAGATCACATCCTAAAGCAGAAAAATATTCGGATTCAGTAATAAGAGGCTGATTCCGGTCTGAATCGTATGCAAAGACCAGGGATTCATCAATTTCATTATGATAAAGCCCTATCATAACTCCCTGATTGATAGTAAATGAGAAAACCTTGCCATTGTCCTCCAGCTCACGAGCAGCAAATGAAGTAGTTCCTTCCAGATAATTGCTTTTCCGGATGACCTCAAGATTTCTCATTCCACCCGGAAGCTGTACACTGAGCTCATCTCCCACCTCCAGTTCTGAGCTGTTAAATTCTCCGTTCAGGGAATAATCCCAGCTATTTACACCGTCTGCTAATGTTTTAGCACGGCTCTCTGTTAAGGTGTTTATTTGAATTCGTGCGTTTTGAGCAAACAGGTTTACGCTCCAGAGCAACATTAAAGAGGATAATGTTGCAATAGCTAGTACTCTTTTCATATCTCGTGATTATTAATCATGGGTAAAATACATGGAAAGGCCCGATGATAGTACACAATGAACTCTCTTGATACCTATCCGTATGTAATAGTCTTTATTGATCTGCCTTAATTATATATAAACCAACATAATTATGCGAATCGATCTGCCAGACGGTTAATGAGGTACCCACTTTCCGTGAGAGCCTGTGTGGCAAATTTTCCGAAAAAGTCCGTTACCCCCTCAAATTCTCTGATAAATCCTTCCCGGTCATTTTCCCTGACCAGTTCTGCAAGTTTCTGATGATGATCAAAGAATTGCATTAACAGCTCTCTGCGCTCCTCGTTTGCAAATACAATATCAGCATATAATTCTGCATCCTGCGCAAATATCCGGCCGGTCATCATTAATTCTGCCCGATAAATAGGACTTGAATAATCCAGCATATCCGCAGGTTTCAGGTCATAGTGCTTCATAAATGAACCATGCAACAAGGCTACAAAGTGTCTCAGTCCCTGTACGAGATGCATTACATGGTCGTGTTTTCCGGGGTCCGCCTCAATAACACGCATTCCCCATAGCTCACACTGCTTTAAAAACCAGTCCGCTTTCTCACCGTCCCTGGCCTTACAAACTACCATTAACTGTTTTGAGAGATTTGGCACTCCCGGTCCATGCATTGGGTGCAGCCCTACTACCGGTCCCTCATGGGCTTTTAGCATCGCGTTTATAGGGCCGGTTTTATTACTGGTAAAATCAGCAAGCACTGTTTCTTTATCGATCTTGGAGCTCAATCGTTCTATGACCTGTTCGGTTACATTGATCGGTACCGTCACGATCACCAGGTCCAGCCCAGGCGCGATCTCCTCCAGTTCATACCAGTTAGACTTATCAATGGAATAGACCTGATGTCCGGTCTGTCCGGCTATTCTTTTATAAAGGCTTCCCATACCACCCTCACCACCTACAAATAAGATCTTTTTCGCCTGCTTAGTTGCCATCGGAAATTTTTGAGTGGACTGAGTGGCCCTGGATGCGGTCATGATCATCCTTAGAAAATCTTCTGCCCATTCCGGATCAATTCCTTTATCTTTTGCCTTGGCTTTGAAAGCTTCTGATTTTTCTTCTTCACGCTGAGGTACGAAGACCGGAAGCTGATTCTCCACTTTTCGCTTGATCACGTCACGTACGATCTGACTTCGTTCGTATAACAGGTCAAGGATCTGATCGTCTATCTCATCGATTCTTTTTCGGGGTGATTCAAGATCTTTATGCCGGTGACTCATTCGTAATTTATTGTATTTATACAGATAATATGGAATTGACCAATTTAAGGTCCTGTTGTTAGCTTTAAAACCCATTTATGTCAAAATTTGAACTCCACTCTCCATTTGACCCTGCAGGCGATCAGCCTACAGCTATAAAAGAACTGGTCGAAGGCATCAATGCCGGTGATAAGTTTCAGACCCTGCTTGGTATTACCGGCTCTGGTAAGACGCGTACTGTTGCCAATGTGATAGAAGAGGTGCAGAAGCCTACCCTGGTTATGAGTCATAATAAGACACTGGCTGCTCAGCTGTATCGTGAGCTTAGTGACTTTTTCCCCGATAACCGGGTCGAATTCTTTATCTCTTACTATGATTACTACCAGCCGGAAGCTTATATATCTTCGCAGGACAAGTACATTGAAAAAGATCTTTCCATAAATGATGAGATCCAGCGGCTCAGGCTGAGAGCAACAAGCTCTTTGTTATCCGGCCGGAGAGATGTGATCATTGTTTCTTCGGTTAGCTGTATATACGGTATCGGCTCTCCATCTGAGTACGAAAAGCTGATCGTACACCTAAAAACCGGAATGGAGATCCCTCGTAACAAACTGCTTTACGACCTGGTAGACCTCCATTATAATCGTAATGACCTTGATTTCCAGCGTGGTACTTTCCGGGTGCGAGGTGATGTGGTGGATGTATTTCCAGCTTATTCTGAAGAAGGGATCCGGATATCTATGTGGGGTGATGAAATTGAAACCCTTCAGCTCTTTAATACAGATACCGGGGACATCATTTCCTCAGTGGATGAATTCAAGATCTACCCGGCTTCTCATTATGTGACTACTAAATCCAGGCTGGAAGAATCCATCAAGCAGATCCGGGAAGAACTGGAGTGGAGAAGACAGGTGCTGGTGGATGAGGAAAAATTCCTGGAAGCAAAAAGACTGGAACAGCGTACATTATTTGACCTGGAAATGATACAGGAGATCGGTTACTGTTCGGGTATTGAAAACTACAGTCGTTATCTAAGTGCCCGCAAACCCGGTGAAAGACCTTACTGTCTGTTGGATTACTTCCCGGATGACTTTATGATCGTTGTAGATGAAAGTCATCAGACCGTGCCGCAGATATCAGCTATGTACGGAGGAGATCGCTCACGAAAAGTCGAGTTGGTGGAACACGGGTTCAGGCTGCCTTCGGCTATGGATAACCGGCCTTTAACCTTTGAGGAATGGGAATCACTCATTAATCAGGCGATCTTTGTAAGTGCAACTCCAAGCGATTATGAACTGGAAAAAAGCGGAGGAGTGTACACCGAGCAGATCATACGTCCTACCGGACTAATGGAACCCGAAATAGAGGTCAGACCCCTGGGTAATCAGGTGGATGATCTTCTGGAGGAGATCCGTAAAAAGGTAGAAAAGAAAGAACGGGTGCTTGTGATAACACTTACAAAGCGACTGAGTGAAGAGCTTAGTGAATACCTGAAGAACATCGGTATTTCTGCCGCTTACATGCACAGCGAATTAAATGCTTTAGAAAGAATTGAAGTTTTATATAAATTCCGCCGCGGCGATTTTGACGTATTGGTCGGTATTAACCTCCTCAGAGAAGGGATTGATATTCCCGAATTGAGTTTAGTTGCCATCATGGATGCAGATAAAGAAGGCTTTCTCAGGTCTGAGACCTCATTATTTCAGATCGTAGGAAGGGCAGCACGTAATGTGGGAGGAAAAGCGATCCTATATGCGGATAAGATCACGGACAGTATGCGTAAAGTTATTGATGAAACTGAACGCCGACGTAAATTACAGGAAGAATACAATGAGAAACATGGTATTACTCCTGAAACCATCAAGAAGGAACTGAAACCCTTGGTCGATCCGGCACTGATATCTAACCAGAAAGTGGACTTTGGTAAACCGGAAGAAAAAGGAGCTGATGAACCCCTTGAAATGGTCAAAGTTGCGGATGAAGGTATTCAGTATAAGGCGAGTCCGGCGATGAAAGAGGTCACCTTCGAAAGTAAGGAGAAGCTGATCGATCACCTCAGAGAAACCATGTATCATGCAGCTAAGAACATGGAATTTGAGGAAGCAGCCAGGATCCGTGACCAGATCGCCCAGCTGGAAGATGAACTATAAATATTCTATATGAAAGGTACGATCACATTTTTAAAGTCATTCATCGAGGATAAGGATGTTGCCTCCATTACTCCTTCTTCCAAATACTGTATCCGTAAACTTAGTGAACACATTCACTTCCCCGAGGTTAAATATATCGTGGAGTATGGAGGAGGTACCGGAGTATTTACCAAACACTTTCTTGACCACCTGCCTTCTGATGCACACCTCTATGTATTTGAGACAAATGACCGGTTCTATGAAAAGCTATCAGCCATAGAAGATGATCGCCTGACGGTTTTTCATGAAAGCGTGGAAGAATCGCTGGATCTTTTACCTCCTGAAGTGATCGGAAACGTGGATCATGTGGTTAGCGGAATTCCGTTTTCCTTCTTTGACTGGGACCTTAAGGTGAGCATACTTAACAAAACCTACCGTACCCTGAGAACTAACGGATCTTTCCTGGCCTATCAGACTTCCGGGCATTTGAAAAAACCGCTGACAGCAGTATTCAGTAATTACCATACCGACTTCTGCTGGCGAAATGTGCCACCTTATTTTATATATGAGTCTGTGAAGAAGCCCAAATAGCCCGTCACTCGCGGGTACCAAGCTTTTTACTGATCCTTGCGAGTGTTTCTTTTTCTGACTCGGTCAGCACAGAAAACTCTTCCATTATTTTTTCCAGATGGAGAGGAAAGAATTCCTCAATAAATGACCTTCCTTGATCGGTCAGGCTGATGATCACTGCTCGCCGGTCATTCGGATCTGTCTCTCTTTTTACAAATCCTCTCTTCTCAAGGTTATCGATCACCATGGTAATATTACCGCCGCTTTTCAGCAGCTTTTCACCGATCTCTTTTTGATTCAGGCAGCCCAGGTGAAGCAGAACCTCAAGCGTACCAAACTGAGAAATGGTAAGATTGTTATCGGTGAGGTGCCGTGTAAGTCTTGCGTTCATACTTTCAGATGCTCTCATCAGTTTGATAAAAACATTGAGTGTATTTACCTGCTCATCGTTGCCTTTAAAGTGTGTTCCCATCTTTTAATATAATTGCTAGATATCATACGAAATAGTGACCGGCGCATGATCCGACAGGTCCCATTTCATCTCGATCTCTGCTTCTGTTGCCATCTTTTTGAGTCCTGGAGTACTCAGGTGATAATCTATTCTCCAGCCTTTATTCCTTTCTTTGGAGGCTGCGCGGTAACTCCACCAGCTGTAGAGGTCGGTGACCCCTTCATGCATTCTTCTGAAAACATCTTCATATCCGGTGCTCAGAAACTCCGTTACCCATTCCCGTTCCTCCGGTAAAAAACCGGATGTATTCTTGTTTTGCTTCGGATTGTGTATGTCGATCTCGGTATGACAGATATTAAAATCACCGCAAAAAACGGTCTCCTTCTCATCATCCACAAACGATTTACCAAAGTCCAGAAACTTTTCAAGAAAATCCATTTTCATATCCTGCCGTGCATCTCCAGTGGTTCCGCTGGGAGCATATACCGAGAATACTCTGAATTTTTCATATTCTGCCATGATCACACGGCCCTCACTGTCTACCCAGTCCACTCCCATTCCTTCCTCTACCCGGATCGGTTCTTCCTTAGATAGAATAGCAACACCGGAATATCCTTTTTTTTCTGCAGTATGATAGTATTCATGGTAATCCAGGTCCCTAAGATCTGCCGGGATCTGCTCCGGTTCGGCTCTCAGTTCCTGAATACAGATAATATCCGGATCTGATTCTTCGATCCAGTCGTGAATCCCTTTTCGGTGAGCAGCACGAATACCATTTACATTATAACTGCTGATCTTTACCAATTTACTTCCCTTTTATAAGTCCGAAATTTCGTTTACCAACCTTAAGTGCGATCTCAGAATCGCTGCTTAATGTGACTGAGTGATTAATGTCTTTGACCTTTTCATCATCCAGACTGATCCCGCCCTGTTTGATCATGCGCTTGGTCTCTCCATTACTCGGTGAGAATCCGGTTTCTTTAATGATATCGAGCAGACGATGTTCAACCCCGCTTTCAAATTCAAATACAGGAGCATCATCCGGAACTTCTTTATTGATAACTGTTTTTTCAAAATGATCTTTTGCCGCATGGGCAGCCGCCTCGCCATGATACATTCTGACTATAGTATGCGCCAGGTCATGTTTTGTGTTTCTCGGATCTTTCTCGATGTTCACCTTAATATTCGGCAGGTCATCCGTGGCAATATCTGTTACCAGTTCATAATATTCGTATATCAAGTCATCCGGTATAGATAGTGCCTTACCGTACATTTCGTTAGGATCTTCGTCAATACCGATATAATTTTCATAGGACTTGGACATTTTCATCGTTCCGTCGGTACCAACCAGTAGCGGCATCATCAGGCAGATCTGTTGTTCCTGTCCGTCTTCTTTCTGAAGATGACGGCCTATCAGCAGGTTAAATTTCTGATCTGTACCTCCCAGCTCCACATCAGAATGAAGGTGAACCGAATCCTGTCCCTGGGCCAGCGGATACAGGAATTCATGCAAAGAGATCGGCTCATTATTATCAAATCGTTTACTGAAATCGTCTCTTTCGATCATTCGGGCAACGGTCAGCTTGGAAGCCAGCCTGATTACTTCGAAGAAATTCATTTCACCCAGCCAGTCATTATTATCAACAATAGTCAGTCTCTCTGTATCCAGGATCTTTTTAGCCTGTTCGATATAAGTGAGCGCATTTTCTTTTACTTCTTTCTCGCTTAAAGGCGGACGGGTCTTATTCTGCCCGGTCGGATCCCCGATCATGGCAGTAAAGCCTCCAATGATCAGAATAGCCTCATGTCCCAGGTCCTGAAATTGTCTCAGTTTTCTAAGTATGACTGAATGCCCTAAGTGAAGGTCAGGACGTGTAGGGTCTACACCCAGCTTGATCTTAAGCGGCTTGTTCTGTTTTCTGGACCTTTTAAGTTTTTCAATCAGCTCTTCTTTAGGCACGATCTCAACCGTACCTCTTTCAATGATCTCTAACTGCTCTTCAACGGGTAAAAATGACATCTTAATTATTTATAAATGGTATGTTTTCTGCCGGATTATATTTATCCAGGTTCGCTCTTAATGTTTTGGTATAGTCTTCTGCTCCGGGATAAACAAGAGCTACGGTATTGTAGGTCCATGGACCCAGATATATCACGTAGGAATAAAGGTAGGAATCTGATCTTGATTGGTCGGAAGGAATATTGAATCCTGCCAGCAGCAAAAGGACCGTGCTGACTACGATCCCGCACTTCAAAGCGCCGAACACTCCGCCTAAGAATCTGTTTACTATTCCCAGTTTTACTGCCTCCAGTAATTCCTTTGTGCCATATGCTATGGCCGCAACCACTAACAGTGTTCCGGTAAACAGTATGGCTCCGGAAATGAAAGGCACATAAGGTGAGCCTTCATTGAATAAGGGATTTATAATATCGGTAAAAGCATCGAGGTAATTGAAGGTCAGAAAAACGGCCAGGATGATCCCAATAATATTTAGAACTTCCTTTACCAGGCCGTTCATTGCACCTTTATAGGCAAAATAAAGGATCGGAATGCCTATGATGAGGTCAAGGATCAGCATCAGTTGCTAAGTTCGCTTTTCACCACTGAACTCACAAGGGAGCCGTCAGCCTTTCCTTTAAGCTGTCCCATTAAGGGTCCCATAACTTTCCCCATATCCTGTGGTCCTGAAGCTCCCGTCTCAGCGATCTTTTTACGGACCACTTCACGGATCTCGTCTTCTGACATCATCTTTGGCAGATACTCTTCTATGATGACCAGCTCCTGCTCTTCATTTTCTGCCAGATCCTCGCGATCCCCTTCTCTGAACTGAGTGATAGAATCTTTTCTTTGTTTAGCAGCCTTCATAAGTACATCAACGGTCTGCTCGTCAGAGATCTCAGCCTCACCACCTTTTCTCTCACTGATCTCTTTTTCCAGGATCTTAGCCTTCAATGATCGAAGCACACGCAAACGAAGTTCATCCTTCGCTTTCATTGCAGTTTTAAGATCTGATTCGATATTCTCCTTAATGCTCATTGTAATCTCCTTTAGTGTTGAAAATAAGCAAAAAAAAAGGTTACACAATTCAATTGTGTAACCTGTAATAACAGTGTTCAGAAATTACGCTTTGTTATTCTGAATAAAGTCTTTCACGTTATCCTGGTCGATAACAGCTTCTTTATAAGAATACTTACCGTTAGCATTCTTGGTTGATATCACAACCTTAGCCATTCTACGGTGAGCTGCTTTTGCCTGCAGTGCTTCTGATCCAAATGATTGCTTCTTAGCCATTGCTCAATTACTTAATTTCTTTATGGATAGTGTGTTTACGGAGAACAGGATTATATTTCTTCAGTTCCAGACGCTCAGTGGTTGTACGACGATTTTTAGTCGTAACATAGCGTGATGAACCAGGCTTCTCCGTGCATTCTAAAATTACCTGAACGCGATTTCCTTTAGCCATTGGTTATACCTTCTTTAATAGAGTTCCTTTTTTCTTGGCATCCTTCAGTACTGCAGAGATACCTTTCTTGTTGATCGTTCTCAGGGTTTTTGCAGTAACCCGGAGCGTGACCCACTTGTCCTCTTCAGGGACATAAAATCTTCTCTTCTGCAGGTTCAGATTAAAGCGATGCTTGGTCTTATTATTCGCTTTTGATGAGCGATAGCCATTCAGCGCTTTTTTTCCAGTAATATCGTCTCTTCGCGACATCGTTTTTCCTTTTATTCCGAATGAAAATAGACACCAAAGATAGAAGTTTAATCTTCAAAGTTCAACGAAATTCACTCAGATAAATCATTTTATTCACATTTTCTCAGAATTTTCCACAATCGCCTCTTTTACAAGGGTGCAATTTCGCCCCAGAACGCTAATCTATCTTTGGGTTAAATAAAACACTTACCTTTTTTGATTTTGAACGTGTAAGCCCTATTTTCAGGCATTAATTAACTCATCTTACTAAGCTATCACTCCTTAATTTATGGCGAAAAAGAAAGGTTCCGACTACAAGGCATCGAACATTCAGGTTTTAGAGGGTCTTGAGGCGGTTAGAAAGAGACCGGCAATGTATATCGGAGATGTCGGTCAGCGTGGATTACACCACTTAATAAACGAGGTTGTTGACAATTCTATCGACGAGGCACTTGCAGGTTACTGCGATCACATCATTGTCTCTATTAATGAAGACGGCTCCCTAACCGTTAAAGATAACGGTAGAGGTATTCCGGTCGATACCCATGAGAAACTGGGAATTCCCGCCGTTGAGGTCGTTCTCACTAAACTACATGCTGGGGGTAAGTTCGATAAGGATACTTACAAGGTCTCCGGCGGACTTCACGGTGTTGGTGTCAGTTGTGTGAATGCTCTCTCTAACAAATTCATGGCAGAGATCCACCGTGACGGCGAGATCCACGTTATGGAATTTGAAAAAGGGGCCACTAAAGTTCCTCTTCAGGTAACCGGTAAGACCAAAGACACGGGTACTATCATTACATTTTACCCGGATGATACCATCTTTACCCAGACGACAGAGTTTAAATTTGACATCATTGCAGAAAGAATGCGTGAGCTCGCATTCCTTAATCCCAGCGTTACTATCGAACTTATTGATAAACGCGAAGAGGATCCTGCACTTGGTAAAGAGGTATATCACTTCGAAGGCGGCGTGATGGATTTTGTCCGCTTCCTGGATGAGCACCGGGAGACCATGATGGAAAAGCCTATTTATATTTCCGGCGAGCTTGACATGGTCCCTGTTGAAGTGGCCATTCAGTATAATAACTCATACTCAGAAAATGTCCACTCCTATGTGAACAATATTAATACGCGTGAAGGCGGAACACACGTGTCGGGTTTTAGAAGAGCATTAACTCGTTCCCTTAAGTCCTATGCTGAAAAGAATGGTCTTATTAAATCCAATTCTAAGGTCAGTATTTCCGGAGAAGACTTCCGCGAAGGTATTACCTGTGTACTCAGTGTAAAGGTACCGGAACCACAATTTGAAGGTCAGACCAAGACCAAGCTGGGTAACTCTGAAGTTCAGAGCGCAGTAGAGATCGTAGTATATGACCAGCTGAATGAATATTTGGAACAAAATCCTAAGGTCGCCAAAAAGGTAATTGAGAAAGTGGTTCTTGCTGCAGAGGCAAGAGAAGCAGCCCGAAAAGCACGTCAGCTGGTTCAGCGAAAGAGTGTTATGAGCGGCGGAGGCCTTCCGGGTAAACTGGCTGACTGCTCTATCAAAGATCCGGAGCATAGTGAAGTTTACCTGGTTGAGGGTGATTCTGCGGGCGGTTCTGCTAAAATGGGCCGAAACCGAAGCTTCCAGGCCATTCTTCCTTTAAGAGGTAAGATCCTCAATGTTGAGAAAGCCAAAATAAACAGGATACTCGAAAACAAAGAGATTCAAGCCATGATCACCGCCCTGGGAACAGGAGTTGGTCATGGAGACGAGGATTTCGAAATCGAAAAACTGAGGTATCATAAGATCATTATTATGACAGATGCTGATGTGGATGGCTCGCATATTCGCACACTGCTCTTAACCTTCTTTTTCCGTTATATGAGACCTCTTATTGAACATGGTTTCATATACATTGCCACTCCTCCTTTGTACAGGATCACGCAGGGTAAGAATATCGATTACGCCTGGGATGATGACACAAGAGATAAATTGATAAAAGAACTGAAGAAAGGTCGAAGAAAATTTGATGTTTCTCGTTATAAGGGGCTTGGTGAAATGAACCCCGAGCAGCTCTGGGAAACCACTATGGATCCTGAAACACGAACTCTTCAGCAGGTGACAGTTGAAAGTGCCGCCGGTGCCGACCGACTGTTTTCAACCCTTATGGGTGGAGAAGTCGAACCCCGAAGAGAATTCATCGAGCGTAATGCTAAGTACGCCAAACTGGATATTTAAATAATCATCATACAAGACAGCACTACTTTTTTGATATATGGCTAGAGAAAAAATTGTACAGGTTACCATTGAAGATGAAATGCAGTCATCGTACATCGATTATTCGATGTCGGTTATCGTTTCACGGGCACTCCCTGATGTAAGGGATGGTCTTAAGCCGGTTCACAGACGATCACTCTATGGTATGAGTGAACTGGGAATGCTGCATAACAGAGGATATAAGAAAAGTGCTCGTATTGTCGGTGAGGTTCTCGGTAAGTATCACCCACATGGTGACACCGCCGTATATGACTCCATCGTACGTATGGTGCAGGATTTCTCATTAAGATATCCTCTTGTTGACGGCCAGGGTAACTTTGGTTCTATTGACGGAGACTCAGCTGCCGCAATGCGTTATACTGAGGTCCGGATGGACAGAATAGCTGAAGAGCTTCTTACGGATATCAATAAAGAGACCGTCGATTATCAGTCTAACTTTGATGATACACTGCAGGAACCAACGGTTTTACCCGCCAAGCTTCCTCAACTCTTATTAAACGGCGCTTCCGGTATCGCGGTGGGTATGGCTACTAACATGGCTCCTCACAACCTTACGGAAACGGTTGACGGGATCGTGGCATACCTGGATAATCCGGATATAGAGATTAAGGAACTGATGGAGAAACATATAACAGCTCCTGATTTTCCAACCGGTGGTATTATCTACGGTTATGAAGGTGTAAAAGAAGCCTATGAAACCGGAAGAGGAAAAATCACTCTCCGTGCTCGGGCTACCACTGAAGAATTAAAGGGCGGGCGAGAACAAATTGTTATTACTGAGCTCCCTTATCAGGTTAATAAGAGCACTCTGATCCAGAAGATCGCTCAGTTAGCCAACGATGAGAAGATCTCAGAGATCGGAGAAGTTCGTGACGAATCTGACCGTGAAGGTATCCGGGTAGTTATTATTCTTAAGCGCGGTTCTAATACCGGGGTTGTACTGAACCAGCTGTTCAAGTACACACAGATGCAGACCACTTTTGGAGTAATCAATCTTGCGCTGGTCAAGGGCCGGCCCAAGGTTATGTCTCTCAAAGAACTGATCTATCATTATGTAGAGCATCGTATTGACATTATTATCCGTCGTACGATCTACGACCTAGATCAGGCTGAGGCACGGGCCCATATTCTTGAAGGTCTGAAAATAGCTCTGGATAATCTTGATGAAGTGATCAAGACCATCCGCGCGTCCGGGAGCCCGCAAGAAGCCAATGTAGAATTACGCAAGAAATTTGCACTGACCGATATACAGGCCAAAGCTATTCTGGAGATGCGTCTTCAGAAACTAACCGGACTTGAAAGAGACAAGATCGACAGTGAATATGCAGAGATCATTGACAAGATAGCTGAATACAGAACAATACTTTCTGATCGTGATAAGCAATACGCGATCATCAAAGAAGAGCTGCTCGAGATCAAAGAACGTTACGGGGACGGCCGAAGAACTCAGGTTGTTTATTCGGCTGAAGACTTCAGCATTGAGGATATGATCGCCGATGAGGATGTGGTTGTAACCATCTCTAATAAAGGCTTTATCAAACGAATGGCTGTCAGCGGATACAGAAGACAGCGCCGTGGCGGTAAAGGAATGAAGGGGACCTCAACAAGAGATGAGGAATATGTAGAACATTTATTTGTTGCTACAACCCATAATTATATTCTATTCTTTACCGAAAAAGGTAAATGTTACTGGCTCAAAGTTTATGAAATCCCTGAAGGCGGGAGATTATCAAGGGGCCGGGCTATTGTAAACCTGATCGAACTGGATAAAGATGATCATATAAAAGCATTTGTTCCGGTCAAGACCCTCGAAGATGAAGAGTATATCAATAACCACTCTATCGTCATGTGTACCAAAGAGGGACTAGTTAAGAAAACTACTCTTGAAGCGTATTCACGTCCAAGAAGAGACGGGATCATCGCTATCAATATTAAAGACGACGACAGTCTGTTGGCCGCAGAATTAACTGATGGTGACAGCAATATCATTCTTGCCAATAAGAGTGGCCGGGCCATCAGGTTCCACGAAAGTGATGTCCGGGAAATGGGACGAAATACTTCCGGTGTTAAAGGTATGACTCTCGGTAAGAATGGTGAGATCGTAGATATGGTCGTCATTAAGAATACTCATGAGGCCACCGTCCTGGCGATATCCGAGAATGGATTTGGTAAACGTTCCCTGGTAGAAGATTACAGAGAGCAATCAAGAGGCGGTAAAGGTGTGATAACATTGAAGGTAACCCCTAAGACTGGCAATTTAATTGCACTCAAAGAAGTAACTGATAATGATGATCTTATGATCATTACTGAAGCAGGTAAAGTTATCAGGATGAATTGCTCTGGAATCCGAACCATGGGCCGAAATACACAGGGTGTGAGGATCATGAGACTTGATTCTGAGGGAGCTATTGCTGCCGTCACCCGGGTTGTGAATGAAGACGAAGAAGATGACGATGAAGAATAGAACCTGAGTCGTAATTCAATCAAAATTGATCAAAGGCCTTGCTGAAAAGTGAGGCCTTTTTTATTTCAGCATTTCACGGAGCAACGTTTTTCTTTTTTCAATAAGCTCGGCAGGCTCCTCGATCTCAATTTTATTTCCGAACTGAAGCAACCATTCGTTGATATAGTCGAGATTATTGAATTTGAAGGTTACATTAATTATTTCGGAATTTTTATCTTCTTTCCTAATTATTTTAGCCGGTAAATTTGCCTCCAGTCGCTCTATCTCACTTTTTTTGATGCCTACCCTTATCAAATGAGATATCTCGTTAGAACGAAAGACAAGGCCCTCCATATCGATTTCACGGGAAGGCTGGAACTTTTCATCCAGAATTTGGACCTCTTTTACATTTTCGAGGATAAAATTCCTGAAATCATTGCGAAGGTGAGACCGGCCGATCATATTCCAGTGGTCTTCATAAAATACCAGAAGGTAGGGGTCTACTTTTCGCACATCTTTTTTTCCGTCTTTACGGGTGTATGAAAATTGCAGCCTTTTTTTCTGGGCGATGGCGCTGCTGATCAAATACCAGCTACCGCCCTTTTTCTTCTTCCCGCCAAAACGGAGATAAGGATCAACCACCATGCTTCCTTCAAGTGAGGTCATAAAGTCTTTGAGTTCGCCCGGAAGTACATTTTTAATTTTCAGTTCTACATTTTGAGCATCCTCTGCTAAGTCTGCATCCACCTGTGATTTCACAAAATTAAGTCCCACCATAATTGTACCAAGCTCTTTAGGGGTAAACATCAGGGGCGGTATCTTATAACCCTTCATCATCCCATAACCGGAATATTTATCCCAGGTAACCGGTACATTTATTTCCTGAAGGGATTTCAGGTCTCTGAAAATGGTTCTTCTGCTTACATTAAACCTCTCAGCAAGCTGCCCCGCCGTAAGCTTATCACCACCCGGTTGTTGTAATAATAACATGAGTTTAATTCTTCTTTCAGCGCTTTTCATTCTCCCCTCTTTTTATGATCACTAAAGCCTTCCCTTCATAAAACCCATCTTTACGAGCCCCATACAGATCCAGTATTCTGATCTTTAATGCCTCTTTTATTCCCTTGAGCTCCCCTTCAACTTCATCTCTACCCTTCAATAATATCATATCTTTCCAGTCCTGATCCTTAACCATGGCGTATAACTCATTCACCTTAAAGGCATGCTTAGAAACCAAAACAAAGTCACTTTCCCGCAAGCGCTCCACTGATTCAGCAACAACTTTAACTCTTTCAGACAGACCTAACTGCATGGCGATCTGCTTTACTGCCATTAACTTTTTCTCCACCACATCGTTAAGGATCAGTTTTTTTGAGTCCAGCACAATAGCGAGAGGGATTCCCGGCAAGCCCCCGCCCGTCCCGGCATCAACTATAAGACTTGCTTCTTTTACCTCTTTGATGGCGCTGAGGGACAATGAATGCTCAACATGTTTTTGTAATGTTTCACGTGAAACACTACGGCTGATCAGGTTTACCTTCCTGTTCCACCAAAGCAGGCGATCTATATAATCTTCAAGCGCATACTTCTTTTTCTGATAGAGTTCCTTTATACCCGCGCTCTCCCACTCATAGTCCTGATATGTGATCTGATGTTTCACGTGAAACATCAGTTTTTAAGGTACACCATAAGAACCGCCAGGTCACTTGCAGAGACTCCGCTGATTCTACTGGCTTGACCAATGGTTTCCGGGCGTATCTTAGTCAGCTTTTGGGTTCCCTCTGTAGAAAGGCTTTTTATGTTATTATAGTCAATAGACTCAGGGATCAGCGCTTCTTCCTGGCTTTTGAGCTCTTCAACCATTTCATACTCTTTCTGGATGTATCCGGCATATTTGATCTGTATCTCTACCTGCTCCAATGATTCTTTAGACGGAGCGATCTCTGCAACCTTCTCTTTGAGGCCTGGATCATTTTCGATCATATTACAGATATTAACCTGTGGTCTCAATAAAACTGATTCTGCTTTAACCGGCTGACTTAGCGGTGTGGTTCCCTGCTCCTTTAGCATCGGGTCCATATTCTCCGGACGAACGGTATAGGATTTGATAAGATCATCAAGCTTATTGATCTCTTCCTTTTTAGCAAGCATTTTATCGTATCGCTCTTTAGAGGCCAACCCGATCTTAAAGCCTAGCTCAGTAAGCCTTAAGTCGGCGTTATCCTGCCGTAAAAGAATTCGATGTTCAGCCCTGGAAGTGAACATACGGTATGGTTCTTCAGTACCTTTATTAATTAGGTCATCGATCAGAACTCCTATATAGGCTTCTGATCTTTTTAAGATAAAAGGATCTTTGCCTGCAACTTTTAGTCCTGCGTTGATCCCGGCCATCAGCCCTTGGCAGGCAGCCTCTTCATATCCCGTAGTACCATTTATCTGGCCGGCAAAGAAAAGACCTTCGACTAATTTTGTCTCCAGACTTCGGTGGACCTGATGAGGAGGAAAGTAATCATATTCAATGGCATAGCCGGGACGTATCATAACTGCATTCTCAAATCCCGGAATAGTTTTTAGTGATTTGATTTGCACATCTTCTGGTAGTGAAGTTGAAAATCCATTGAGATACATCTCATAAGTATTCCACCCTTCGGGTTCGAGAAATAACTGGTGCCTGTCTTTATCAGCAAAACGATTGATCTTGTCTTCTATAGATGGACAATACCTGGGCCCGACGGATTTGATTCTGCCATTGAACATAGGACTTCGGTCAAATCCTTTTCTGAGCTCCGCATGAACATCGTTATTGGTGTACCCGATCCAGCATGTCATTTGATCCTCCAAAGCAGGAAGCTCTTCAGTCATAAAGGAAAAGGGTGTAGGATCCTCATCCCCATACTGTATTTCAAGCTGAGAATAATCCACTGTTCGCCCATCAATTCGGGGCGGAGTACCTGTTTTTAATCGACCTACCTCGAAACCTAAATTTTCCAATGCACCTGAAATTCCAACCGATGCCCTCTCACCTGACCGGCCTCCGCCATAGTTTGAATCCCCTATGTGAATAAGTCCATTTAGGAAGGTTCCACTGGTCAGAATCACACTATCGGCAAAAAATTCCTGGCCCGTTTGCGTGATCACTCCCTTTACACTTTTACCATCCTTCGCAGTAATCAGATCCGTGACATTATCCTGCCGGAAAAAAAGACGCTCCTTTGCCTCCAGCTTTTCTCTCATCTTTTGAGCATAGAGCATTCTGTCGCTCTGACATCTTGGGCTCCACATAGCGGGGCCCTTACTGCGATTCAGCATTCTGAACTGTACACCGGATTCATCACTTACTATTCCTGATAACCCCCCCAGTGCATCGATCTCACGAACCAATTGTCCTTTAGCTACTCCACCCATAGCGGGGTTACAACTCATCTTGGCAATGGCTTCAAGGTTCATGGTAATAAGAAGAGTCCTTGCTCCTAATTGAGCCGCTGCCCCGGCAGCTTCTGACCCGGCATGACCTCCTCCGACTACGATCACATCATATTTACGATTATCTGGTATCATCTCTTGAATAAACTTTATGTATGAGAGAACAAATGAGGCTTAAGATAAGAATATTAGATGTTATAATGTTTAAAGTGATATTAGGAGAAAAGCTGTAATTGTATAGCATTAGACAAAGGGCTATATCAATATGTTAATTAATGCTTTGCCTTTAACTTTGAATTTATGTAGCCTCAATAAATGCCAAAAATGGCACGATAAATAATCGGGGAAAGTCTTATGAATTCAATCAAACAGCTAGGGATAGTCTACATCCTGATCACATTCATTCTGGCAGCTTGTTATACAGTAAGCATTTTTATGAGTGTACCAATTGAAAAGTTTACTGCAGATCCTGCTGCTACGGCCAACTTCCATCCATTTACGGGTATAGTATCAAACTTAGGAGCATTATTGTGGTGTACGGCCGCGGTTGCCTGCCTATTCTCCTCTGTGCTTTCAAATAAGTACATACAAAACTCAGATGGGTTCCTTATTAGCTCAGCTCTTCTCTCCATTTTACTGCTGACTGATGATTTGTTCATGCTCCATGAATATGTATTCCCATATAATCTGAACATTGATCAGTACTTTGTTTATATGGCATATGTTATACCAGTATTAAGCTACCTTATATACTATCGTAACAGGATCCTTCAGTTTGACGCCTGGATCTTAGGCGTAGCGCTTTTTTTTCTTGGGTCCTCAGTAGTAGGTGATTTTATTCTTCCTCAGGATGGCGGTATCGCTTATTTTATAGAAGATAGTCTAAAGTTCTTCGGAATTGGTGCCTGGACCGTTTATTATTTTCGGGTGTCTATCGATAGCTCTACTGGTTCTATTAAATCCACTGAATAAGGGTAAATGGTATATTAGAGTAATTTAGATAGTAGTTCTTTTGCAGTTGTTGATACAAATCCCTGTGTATTAACTAATAACTTATTTAGCGATCCGGAAAGGACTCTCCCAAAGAGATGGCTTCGGCAGAACCCTCGACCTCCTGCGTGACTGCCGGTATTCCCTTATTAAAGAGCAACCGGATATATTTCCTGACCAGCTTAAAGGTGCCATGACCTCAGAAAACAAAAAAAGCCCATGAACTTAATCATGAGCTTTGATTGCGATCCGGAAGGGACTCGAACCCTCGACCTCCTGCGTGACAGGCAGGCGTTCTAACCAACTGAACTACCGGACCTTATTTCAATAAGATAACGGGAATAAGTTAATTCCCGAAAGGCTCCAAATATAGGGAGCATTTGGGATGTAAGTCAAACATTAAAATAAAAAAAAGGAGGATCATGAAATCAATCATGATCCTCTTATCGGGATGGTGATGGGATATGTAAGTTGAGACTTACATGTTCAATTCAGCTTCTATCGCTGAAGTAATTTCTTCACTCTCGGGAGTTACACTACTTCTAAACCTTCTCTTAAGGTTTCCGTTCCGGGAAATAAGAAATTTTTCGAAATTCCACTTAATTTCTCCTGTAAAGTCTTGATTTTCCTGAGACGTAAGGTATGTAAATAATTCTGCCTGATCTTCCCCTTTTACAGAAACTTTGGAGAACATCGGGAATTTGACACTATAGTTAAGGGTGCAGAACTGCTTGATCTCCTCATTTGATCCAGGTTCCTGTCCGTTAAAATTGTTAGCTGGAAAGCCCATAATGACTAAGCCCTGATCTTGATATTTTTCATAGATGGCCTGTAGACCTTCATACTGCGGAGTGTAGCCGCATTGAGATGCTGTGTTAACGATTAGAATTACTTTCCCTTTATATTCTTCCAGTGCTACTTCTTCATCATCTATATTTTTTACTTTAAATTCATAGAAAGAAGTATCATCAGCATTAAATGACATAAGAGCCAGTGTTATTAGTGTGATCAACAGTGATTTCATGACTGCAATTTTTTCTGTTTATATAATGTTGTCTCGTTAACCTTTATCCTTCCTAAAATAATTCCATATGCATTTAAACTATAGGGCCTTTACATCTCTTTTCGTTTTACTCTTATTCCTGTCTGCCAATGCGCATGCACAAATGTTTTCTATTGATTCAGAATCGGAGAGCAGGAGAGTAAACCGAAATGCACCACAGATAAGGATTGGTTTAAGAGCAATTGACTTTAATTATACCGGTGCCACGACGGATAACAACACCGGCTTACCCGTCACTAATCGCTTTGATACTGAAGGAACTGCTGTTCATATTTCCTTTGAATCTCCCTTTCTTGAAGCTTATCTGTCGGTTGGAAATAAACTAAGCGGAATGGGTGATGACCAGATGATCGATTTTTCTATTGCTTTAAACAACAACCTTAATATCATAACCAGACCCCGGTTCAGGACAGGAATACCTCTGCTGGCAGGTTCTCAGATTACTACAATCAGGAAAAAAGATGTCAACAATGAGTTTTCACAATCAACCATAAGGGGAGCGGCGGGAGCCTATGTGGATGTGCAATTTGGAAATGCACTAAGCATTTATACAAACTTTATGCCCGGTTACGGTTTCAGCAGTTCAGCAGGCGGATTCTTTGGCGGAACCGCTTTCACTTTAGAAGGAAAACTCCGGATTAACTTTCTGTCTGTATTTAAAAACAACATTATCAGTATAGGATATGATTTTAATCAGAGATCCTATGATATTGACCGTGAGGAATTTGATTATGATCTTATCAGTCACATGTTCACTATCGGAGTCTCCCTTTGAAAACAGATAAATTACTTTTAGAGTTAGAGCATTTACTGGAACAATCCGGGTACACTCTTCGAAAAGAAAGAGGGTCCTTCCGGGGATCGGATTGTATTGTACAGGGAGATCAGCTTGTCATTATCAATAAGAACAAGCCGCCACAATCTCAGGTGGGCACAATTGCCCGGGTACTGATGACTGTCGATCTCGATGATACCTATGTAAAGCCTGCTGTACGAAAAGAACTTGAAGAACTCTGGGACCGCATAAATGCACATGCTGATGCCGAAGATGAATTAGAGCTGGAATAATGGAAGTAACGTTTTTAGGGACGGGTACATCCATGGGGGTTCCGGTTGCCGGAGGGTTCAGGTGGGAAGAGCTGGCACATGATCCCCGTAATCAGCGCTCCAGGTGTTCGGCCTGGATCAAAACTGATCAGCATTCCATCATCATCGATACCGGACCTGAGTTCCGCATTCAAAGCATCCGGTCGCGTATACAGGATGTGGATCATGTACTTATCACACATGAACATATGGATCATATTGCCGGACTGGATGATCTGAGAGTCTATAACTTTAAAAAATCAGGCCCTATTCCGGTCTACTCTACTGAAAGCTGCGTAGACTCGATCAAAAAACGGTTTGATTATATGTTCGGTGAAAATAAGTATCCCGGCTCTACATCACTGGATCTGGTAGTTGCCGACTCTCCTTTCATGATCGGAGAACATGAGGTGACTCCTCTTCCAGTGACTCACGGTAAAATGGCGATCAACGGATACAGGATCGATAATTTTTCTTACCTGACCGATGTAAAAGATATTCCGAAAAGTACCCGCGACCTGATCCGCGGTTCGGATGTCATGGTACTGAGTGCATTACGATGGGAGCCCGATCATCCCACTCACCTTACCATTCCACAGGCGGTGGATATCATTAATGAACTGGAAGTTCCTGAAGCTTACCTGATCCATATGAACAGTTATGTGGATCACCAGCCTACAAATGACCGCCTGCCGGACCACATAAAGCTGGCCTTTGATCAACAAGTCATAAAGGTCTGATCAGAGGAACTTTTTCAGTTCCTCACTTTCATTAAGCTGGTTTACTATATCCTTCACTTTTTGAGCCTGATCCAGTTTACAAACCAATATAGCATTTTCTGTTTCTACTACAGCCAGTCCTTCCACTCCGACAAGTGATATCATTTTCCCTGATTCAGAACTGATATAATTATTCCCGGCTGCACTTTGAGTAAAGAAAGAGCCATTTACAACGTTACCCTGCTGGTCCTTTTCACCAAGGTCATAGACCGCCGTCCAGCTACCTACATCATTCCAGCCAAACTCACCCGGTACTACAAACACATCCTTAGAGTTTTCCATGATGCCATAATCAATGGAAATCGATTCACAGGAATTATAAAAATGATCAACAGCAGCATCATGTCCTTCCCCATACAGAGATTCGCCCGCTTCCTTAACCAGTTTAAACATATCCGGCAGGTATGAGCTTACCTCGTTCAGGATCGTAGAAGCACTCCATACGAACATGCCGCTATTCCAGAAATAGTCTCCGGACTTAAGAAAGTCCCTGGCCGTCTCCAGGTCTGGTTTTTCTTTGAATGAACGAACCGGGTGAACAATATGATCTTCCAGCTCCTCTGATATCTTGTCATTACCGTGAATATAACCGTACCCGGTTTCAGGGCGATCCGGCTTAATTCCAATCGTGACCAGGAAATTATCCTGCTTTGCTTTAGAGATCGCAGACCTGAGTATGTCCCTGAATTTATCAGGCTTCGTAATATGGTGATCAGCGGGCAGCACCACCATAACCGCTTCTTCATCTTTTTTATGCAAAAGCTCGGCTGCGATCGCCACACAGGGAGCGGTATTCTTTGCTACCGGTTCCCCTACCACATTGTGCGCCGGTATTCCCGGAAGCTGGTCTTTAACGATGTCCACATACCGATCATTTGTTACTACCAGAACTCTTTCGAGCGGTATCTCTTCCTTTATACGATCCACTGTATTCTGCAGCATGGTTTTTTCGCCAAACAATTTCAGAAACTGCTTCGGAAGTTCTTTGGTGCTTTTTGGCCAGAAACGGGTTCCCGATCCACCGGCCATGATTACAGCGTAGGTCATGGTAATATTTGATTTAGGAATTAAATTAGGTGCAGGAAAGGTACAAAGTTAGCGCATAAATTATAACGCATGAACGTCCGCTCTCCGCAACGTAAAGGTAAAGGTCGATCCAACATTCGGGGCGCTCTGGATCATGAATTTTTCTCCGTGAGCTTCGAGGATATGTTTTACAATAGCCAGGCCAAGTCCCGTACCTCCTCGTTCTCTTGATCGGGATTTATCCACCCGGAAAAACCTTTCAGTTACCCTTGGGATATCCTTTTCATCTATCCCGATACCGGTATCCTTAACTTCTACAAAAACCCGGTCCGGGTTAGTGGGTTCAGACTTTACGGTAACCTCAACTTTACCTCCGGGGGTATTGTACTTAATGGCATTCTCGATCAGGTTGATCAATACCTGCTTAACCTGATTCTTGTCAGCCTTTACGCAGATATTGCGGTCAAAATCATTAACAATAAGCTCTATGCGTTCTTTTTCAGCTTTATACTGTAAACTTTCCAGTATATCGTGCAACACTTCATAAAGGTAGACCTCTTCGATCTCGGATTTAAGTTCTCCTGTTTCCAGTTTTGAGATCTCCATAAGGTCTTTCGTGAGATAGATCAGTCGGTTCACATTTCTCATTGCTTTACGGAGAAAATCACGATTCACCTCTTCGTCTTCCAAAGCACCGTTTAAAAGGGTTTCAATAAACCCCTGAATGGCGAATACCGGTGTCTTAAGCTCATGTGAAATATCACCAATAAATTCCTTTCTATAGTTTTCGATCCTGTTAAGCCGCTGTATTTCTCTTTCTATGGTTCGGCTTGATTTGGCAGCCTGTTTGATCAGGTAATCCAGTTCGTCATTGTGGCGTGTGGTAACATCATCGTATTCTTTAAACCTTTTCCGTGCGATATTCTTTGAGACCCTTTCAAGCATCTCAAGGCGGCGGTAAGTCATGCGATAATTGACCGTATAGGCAATTATGAAAAATATCGGAAGGGTAAGAACTCCATAGGTTCCCGATTCATAAATACCTGTATCCAGGCCAATCCAGATCAATAAAAATATCAGAGCTGAACTGATCAGAGAGGTAAAAAAAGCCGTTCGCAGGCCTAACTTGTACAAATTCCAGGATCTCTTATTCTTTTTACTCATTCTTTGAACCGGTAACCGACTCCTTTTACGGTCTCAATGTAATGATCCCCCAGTTTTTCACGGATCTTTCTCACATGCACATCCACGGTACGATCTACTACATAGATATTATCTCCCCAGACCTTGTTCAACAATGTCTGGCGATCCAGAACTTTGCCTTTACGGCTGGCAAGGTAGAACAAAAGTTCGAATTCTTTTCGGGGAAGCTGAAACTCTTCTTCGCCCCTGCTTACGATGTAGCGATCTTTGTCGATCATGAGGTCGTGCACTTCCAGTTTGTTCACGGATTCCTCTATATCCTCAAAGCGTCGCATCACCGCTTTTATCCTGGATATCAGCTTAGTTGTACTTATGGGTTTGGTTATATAATCATCGCCGCCCTTGTCCAGTCCTTCCACTTCCGTTTTTTCATCACTTCGGGCAGTCAGAAAAATGATCGGAATATTCCTGAGGTCATCATCTTTACGCATGATCTCAACTGCTTCCAGACCATCCATTTTAGGCATCATGATATCCAATAAAACAAGATCCGGTTTATGCTCTCTGGCCTTCTCTATACCTTGCTCACCATTCTCGGCTTTCAGGACTTTGAAGCCTTCTTTTTTCAGATTGTACTCGATCAGGTCAAGGAGGTCTTTTTCATCATCAACGACCAGAATAGTTTGTTCAGCCACGGTAATCAGATTTGGTTTACGATATCAATTTATGATAGTAATGTACCTGAATAATATACAATGAGTGACATTAAGAAACTGTTACGCCGCTATTTGTTGAGTAAGCTCAGTGACTTTTTGATCACTTCCGAGGCATTAGAACTGTCAGAATCTTTCAGTGCTTTCAGCACTGCAGCTTCCGCTTCCCTTTTTTTGAAGCCAAGGCTCTCCAGAGCGGATATGGCTTCATCGGTAACCCCGCCACCGACGAGTGGTTGTCCTCCGGATTCTGTTTCCGGTGCATCCAGCTTATCTTTTAGTTCGACAATGATGCGTTCGGCCGTTTTCTTACCGATACCGGGTACTTTCGACAGGGTAGAGGCCTGAGAACCCGTAATCGCACGGATCAGCTGATCAGCAGGCAGCCCGGATAGAATATTAAGCCCGGATTTAGGTCCGACCCCTTTTACGGTGATGAGTTTCTCAAACAGGTTCTTTTCATTTCGGGTGAAAAAACCGAACAAGCGCTGGTCACTGTCGGTAAAGTGATGATATATAAGCAGCTTGATCTCAGATCCGGCGTCCCGTACCTGATCAAGCGTTGTAGAAGATGCCTCTACCCGATAACCGATATTGTTGACATCCAGAATTACTGCGTCTTCTCTTATCTCTTCTACATGTCCTTTGAGATATGCGATCATAGTCCCTTGATCCTGTCAGGATTATCAGCAATAAAATCTGACCAATCCGATTTCTTTCTGTTCTGATGAGTTTTCTTTTTAGAGGCTGGTATTCCCGAACCCTTCATCAGATGACACCAGGCTACTGCCAGGGCATCTGTGGCATCGTTAGATAATCTTTCATCCGGAAGAGAGACCATTTTATTCAGCATGAAGGCTACCTGTTCTTTACTGGCATTCCCGTTCCCTGTAATGGACTTCTTCACTACTTTCGGATAATATTCCACAACCGGCAAACCTTCTTCTTTGATCGCCAGCATGGCGGCGGCCTGTGCCCGGCCCAGTTTAAGCATTGCCAGCGGATCCACTCCATAAATAGGTGTCTCCACGGCACAGGAAGTTGGTTTATTCGACCGGATGATCTTCCTGATACGATTATATATTTCCTGAAGCCGGTCTGAGTGATCCTCCAGATCTGCCACCCTGATTACATCACACCGCAATGCCCTGAGCTTACCGTTTTCTTCCGTAAGCAGAGCATATCCGGTATTACGCGAACCGGGATCAATTCCAAGGATCACATCAGGCATTTAATAAATATTAGTCTTCATCGGAATATAGTTTAGCCAGGTCATCGATCATCTCTTCTGAGATACCCGCTGTTACAAACCCGCCGTCATGGTAGAGGTTCTGCATGGTCACTTTTCTGGTAAGATCAGAGAAAAGGGTGATGCAATAATCAGCACACTCATCTGCGGATGGGTTCCCCATTGGCGCGATCTTTTCTGCAAAAGTGAACATTCCGTCAAAACCCTTGATACCGGTACCGGCAGAAGTCTTGGTTGGTGCCTGAGAAACGGTATTAACGCGAATTCCCCGCTTAGCCAGCCTGCTACCGTAGTTCCTGGCAATACTTTCCAGCAGTGCTTTAGCATCATTCATATCTGAGTACTTAGAAAAGATACGCTGTGCTCCTATATAAGACAGGGCTACCACGCTACCACCATCATTAAGGACATCCATCTTTTCAGCATGATGCAATACACGGTGAAGGGATACCGCAGATATATCCAGGGTCTGCTGATACCAGTTATAGTTAATGTCGGTATACTCTTTCTTCTTACGCACGTTTGGAGACATCCCGATCGCATGCAGAATGAAGTCTACTCCACCCAGCTCCTCTTTTGTTTTTCTCATGAGGCTTTCGATCTCATCATCCTTTGTTACATCGCAGGGAATGATCGGAGCTCCTGTTTCTTCACCCAGGGCATCCAGCGCACCAAGGCGGAGAGCAATCGGAGCATTACTCAGAACAAAGTCTGCCCCCTCTCTTTTACAAGCCAGCGCTATACGCCATGCAATACTCCGGTCATCTAATGCGCCGAAAATAATTCCTTTCTTTCCTTTAAGTAATCCGTAACCTTCGCTCATCAGTAAATTTTTCTTGGTTAAAAAATGATCTGCGGGAAATTCACGATAATTGAGGTAAAAAGACAGGGGATAGTTTAGGGTAAGCGCTCGCTACTCCTAAGGTGCATTGATCTGCACAGAGGATGTCAAACGGCCTGCCAACAGGCAGGCGCTCAACTTTCAAGTTCGAGCCTGAATTAACCGAAGGAGGGCCTTGGACTAACATCCGGCCACGGAGCTACTGGATAAGCAGGTGCAGAGTGCCATTTCAACCCACATCTAAATCCCCTTCCTGAAGGGGAAGCTCGCAGATCAAAGCCCGGGTTTAGAAAAGTTTCATACCCTCTTTTGCCTTTTGCCTTTTGCCTTTTGCCTTTTGCCTTTTGCCTTTTGCCTTTAATTACAATATTCTGATATAAGTAATTGAGTTAACATCACTTAAATTTGAAGAAAATTTATAAGAATAATCCAGATCTGGACCGGCTTGAAAAGATCATGAATCATGATATTGAGGATAAGATGCCGGCTGCAGGATTTCTCTTTCATGGGGTATATGGTATGTATGGGGTCTTATTTTCCGTTTTAATGACTCCTTTAGTGATGTACTCTCTTTACAAACTCAGTAAATACGGCTGGTTGATCACTTTTATCGTGCTGGCCCTTTGCCCCATTTTATCAGCTCTGCTCTTCATAAGTTCAATGGGACTTTATTACATATTTTTAGGAACCGGTCTGATGATATGGGTCGTGTATATGGCTGTTTTAAGAGCCACGATCATCGAATGGAGAGAGCCCAGGTTTTTTAATCCGGATAACCCTCAAAGCTAAGAAACCACACGATTGAATAGCTCTGCTGTAGTGATCTACGTTTATAACAACTAAACGCGGGATCTCAATCATTCATACATCCGGGAGCTGATTCAGACTCTTTACCTCTTACTCCTGCTGCAGTCATTTTCACTGTATCTTGCCTGTCATAATATTACCTATTCTCTATTCATATAATGAAACCCGGTGTATGAATTCCGAAAAATTATCGGTTTTAGTAGAACCTTTGATTTTAAACCCAAATAATTATCCACATCACTGTTGATAAGCCTCCCAATAAACCCTATTTTTACAGGCTCTGTATGAAACGGAGAAAATCCTGTAGTAACCATGTTTGAAGATTTATCATCAAAATTAGATAAAGCCTTTCAGTCACTGAAAGGCGAAGCACGTATTACCGATGTAAACATCGCTGAGACGGTACGCGAAATACGCCGTGCCTTACTTGATGCCGATGTGAACTATGAGGTAGCCCGTCAATTTACTACAGAAATCAAAGAGCAGGCGCTCGGCTCTGATGTGCTGACCAGTGTGAATCCAGGTCAGCAGTTCACCAAGATCGTATTCGACAAACTGGTCGAGACCTTTGGTGGAGAACGAGAAGAGATCGCCACTGCTCAGACACCGCCTACTGTGATCCTTATCGCAGGTTTACAGGGTTCGGGTAAGACTACCTTTACCGGAAAGTTAGCCCGCTACCTCAAGCAGGAGCATAAAAGGAATCCTCTTCTTGCTGCCGCCGATGTTTATCGCCCTGCTGCCGTAGACCAGCTTAAGACCCTTGCAGAACAAGTTGATGTGCCGGTTTATTCTATTGAACAGAAAGATGCTGTACGAGTAGCCAAAGAGGCTGTCTCGATGGCAAAAAGTCTGGCTTTGGATACCGTAATCATTGATACTGCAGGCCGATTACACGTAGACGAAGAGATGATGAATGAGGTTGCCGAAATAAAGAAGGCTGTAAATCCTGATGAAATTCTCTTTGTAGTTGACTCCATGACCGGACAGGATGCAGTCAACACTGCGAAAGAGTTTAACGAGCGCATCAATTATGATGGCGTAGTTCTTACCAAGCTGGATGGTGACACCCGTGGTGGTGCCGCCCTTTCCATCAAATCGGTAGTGAATAAGCCCATCAAGTTTGTGAGCACCGGTGAAAAACTGGATGCTCTCTCCCCATTCTACCCTGACCGTATGGCTCAGCGTATACTCGGAATGGGTGATGTGGTATCGCTTGTTGAAAAAGCTCAGAAAGAATTTGATGCACAGGAAGCTGAAAAGCTTCAACAGAAGATCAGGTCAGATAAATTCGACCTCGAAGACTTCCTGGATCAGATCCAGAAGATCAAGAAAATGGGTGATTTCACCGATCTTGTATCTATGATACCCGGCGCCAGCAAAGCAATTGAAAATGCAGACATCGACGACGACGCGTTCAAGCCGATCGAAGCAATTATCTTGTCAATGACGCCGGAGGAACGAAGGAACCCGGAAGTGCTAAACGGAAGTCGAAGACGACGTATAGCCAAAGGTTCCGGAACAACTGTTCGTGAGATCAATGAACTCATGAAACAGTTTGAACAAATGAAAAAAATGATGAAGACCATGTCCAAAATGGGAAAAATGGGACGTGCTCTTCAAGGTTTAAAAAATCTGCCGATAGGCCGATAGAATTTGACAACTAAATCCAACGGAGAACATCATTGTTAAGAATTAGACTTCAACGCAAAGGACGTAAAAAGCGCCCCGTATATCATATCGTTGTTGCAGACAGCCGCTCACCAAGAGACGGCCGAATCATCGAACAGATCGGGCGTTACGACAATGTAACCGAGAAAAAAGAAGTAGTTCTGAATGAAGAACGCATTTTTTACTGGTTAGACAGCGGTGCACAGCCATCTGATACTGTACGCAAAATATTAAGACGCGAAGGCCTTCTATATAAGCGCCACCTCATGATGTGGGGTAAGAGCGAAGAAGAGATCGAAGAAGCACTGTCTGAATGGAGATCTTACAGAGAATCCAAAGATGATTCTGAGGTATCCAGAAAAGAACAGCAAAAAGAGATCTTAGCCGCTGAAGAAAAAGAATATAAGAAACAGCTTCAGGAAAAGGCTGCCAAAGCCGCAGCTGAAGTAGAAGCAGAAGCCGCTGCTGAAGAGGCTGAAGAGGAAGCTGCCGCAGAAGCAGTAGAAGAATCAGCTGAAGAAGAAGCTCCTGCTGAAGAGACTGCAGAAGCAGAAGAAATGGAAGCTGTTGCTGAAGAAGAAGTAGCAGATGAGCCGGAAGCAGTAGAAGAATCAGCTGAAGAAGCAGAAACTGAAACTGCAGAGGAAGCTGAAGAAGAAGCCCCTTCAGAGGAAGAAACTGAGGCTGCTGCCGAAGAGGAAGAAACTACAGAAGAAGAAGCTCCTGCCGAAGAAGAAAAAGCAGAAGCACCCGGACAGGTTTCTACCGATATGACTGCAAAGGAAGCTATCGATCATATTAATAATACTGATCTGGCTGACCTTAAAGGATTTGTTCCTGAGGACGAAGACCGTGTTACGGTTCAGCGAGCCTGGGAAAGTAAGCAAGAAGGTTAATTGATTATCCGATTCTGATCATGGATCGGGGACAGGACTTCACTGAAGTAGGGCGAATTGTACGTTCACACGGCCTGACCGGAATGGTTAAGGCTCAGTTTGAAAGTGTGAATGCCGAGATCCTTTCTTCAATCGACCTGTTTTACCTTCGTAATGATAGGGGAGACCTCTATCCGGTACGATTGCAGGAATGCCGGCCGGATGTCAGTTCTCCTGATTTGTTCTTTGTACAATTTGAAAATATCTCTGATCGCAGCGCGGCAGACCGGATAAAAGATCATGCGATCTTTGTTGAAAGCAAGCATGTACCGGTACTGTTAAGTGAAACGGATTCAGAGTTTGATGAACTGATCGATTGCGAAGTGATCGATCAAAATGATAACTCTGTTGGATTGGTGACTGATGTCATCCTGAGTCCCGCTCACCCGATATTGCAGGTCAGTTCTCCGGAAGGAAGTCTGATGATACCTTATGTTGATCATTTTATAGAAGATGTTGATGAAGGTTTCATCTATTGTATTAATCTTGATGAACTCGAAGGATTATGATGAGAATCGATATAATATCAGCTGTACCCGCTTTATTACAGGGTCCACTTGATCACAGCATTGTTAAAAATGCTATCGATAAAGATCTGGTTGAGATCCACATTCATGACCTGAGAGATCATACTGAAGATAAACACAATAAAATCGATGATTACCCTTATGGAGGTGGCGCCGGAATGGTGCTGACTGCCCAGCCAATATTCAGCTGCATCGAAATGCTTACAGATGAGCGTGAATATGATGAGATCATTTTCACTGCCCCTGACGGTAAGGTATTTGATCAGGCCGATGCGAACACCCTTTCACTGAAAAAGAATATTATCATTCTTTGCGGACACTATAAGGGTGTTGATCAGAGAGTCAGAGACGCACTGATAACCTCAGAATATTCTATTGGTGATTATGTGTTGTCCGGAGGCGAGTTACCAGCCATGGTTATTGCGGATGCTATTGTTCGTCTGATTCCCGGAGCAATGGGTGACTCTGCCAGCGCACTGGATGATTCTTTCCAGGATGGTTTGCTGGACGCCCCGGTTTACACACGTCCCAATACTTTCAAAGGATTGAAAGTACCGGAGGTTTTATTATCGGGTGATCCTAAGAAAGTCACCCAATGGAAAAGAGAGCAGTCTCTGAAGCGTACCAAAGAACGAAGAGAAGATTTATATAAAAAGTTTAAGAAAGAACATTAATAACAGCCGCAGATGCGGTTTCAAACATCAGAAAAATGGATAAGTTAAAACTTGTTGAACAAACCCTGATCAATGAGGACATTCCTCATTTCACAGCAGGTGATACTGTAAATGTGCACTATCGTGTGCGTGAGGGTGAAAAGGAGCGTATTCAGCAATACGAAGGTGTTGTGATCTCTGAAAGAGGAAGCGGTCCTAATAAAACCTTTACTGTTCGCAAGATGAGTAATAACGTTGGAGTAGAGCGTATTTTCCCGCTTAACTCTCCGTTTATTGCAAAGATCGATGTAAAAAGAAAAGGTAAAGTCAGAAGATCCAAGCTGTTCTATCTGCGCTCTCGTCGTGGTAAGGCTGCCAGAATTCAGGAAAAAGAAACACGGTAATCCTTTAGCAGGATCTCCCGTTTGTCTTTTTTGATGAATATCTGATGACCCAAAACCTTAATTCGATTTTACGATGAATATTATACTATTCGGACCTCCCGGAGCCGGAAAAGGTACGCAGGCGAAACTGTTGCAGGAAGAATTTCAGATTCCGCAATTATCGACCGGTGATATCTTCAGAGCTGCTATTAAAAATGAGACTCCGCTCGGTGTAAAGGTGAAATCTATACTGGATGCCGGTGAACTGGTACCTGATCAGACCGTTGTGGATCTGGTTGCTGATGAACTAAAGAAGGAAAAGTACTCCGGCGGTTACATCCTGGATGGATTCCCAAGAACTGTTCCTCAGGCTGAGGCATTTGATCGTATGCTGGAAAATAATAATGCCAGCCTGGATGCTTTTATTGAGCTGTCTGTTCCGGAAGAAGAACTGGTTAAAAGAATCCTGTCCAGAGGAGAAGGGCGCTCTGATGACACGGAAGACAAAGTAAAGAACCGGTTATCAGTTTATCAAAACGAGACCAAACCTGTTCTTAATCATTATCAGAAACAGGACCTCGTAAAGCATATCGACGGGATAGGTACGGTGGAAGAAATCTTTGACCGCATCAAAAGTGAGCTGAAAGAGATCGCCTGATCCTGACCCTTATATGATATTAAAAGGCGCTGTCCGGTATGGCCAGGGCCTTTTTTATTTTAAAAGGGTAACGCATAGTAAGCTAATGCGGCGAGAGCCGATCCTATAACCGGTCCAGCTACCGGAACCCATGAATAGGCCCAGTCACTGTCTCCTTTATTATTCATGGGAATAAGTGCATGCATGATCCTTGGACCCAGATCCCTTGCTGGATTAATTGCATAACCGGTTGGCCCACCCAGAGATACCCCTATTCCGAAAACCAGCAAAGCAACCGGTAACGCAGATATTGCTCCCAGTCCAACATCAGGAACCGCCAGATAAAGTACTCCAAGTACCAGAACAAAGGTTGCTATGATCTCAGATACCATATTATTTAAATAATTCCTTACCTCCGGGGCTGTACAAAAAACAGCCCTTTTCGTAGCACTATCTTCGGTTGCACTGAACTGATCCTTGTAAGCTACATAGACCAGGCCGCTTCCAAGCATGGCTCCAAGAAATTGTCCGGCTATATAAAGAGGCACCAGCCCCCAGTTAAAAAGCCCGGACATGGCCAGCCCGAGGGTTACTGCCGGGTTGATGTGAGCCCCGCTGATAGGAGCAACTGTATACACTCCCACAAATACTGCTATACCCCATCCCCAGTTGATCGCAAAGAAGCCTTCTGTATTACCTTTGGTCTTATCCAGTATCACGTTTGCCACCACACCGTTACCCAGCAGTAACAGTAAGAAAGTTCCCAGTACTTCACCCCAGAATTCAGTCATAACATTTAGTTTTAGCTTAGAATATAGTTTTTAGCAAGTTGAGTATACTCCCTGACCTCTGAGTTTATCCAGTCCTTCCCTCTTCCGAACTCTCCGGCCATGATCGCAGCTACTTCAGGAACCATTTCAACACTGGCCTTTGCATCCAGAAGCAGTGCCCTTGTTCTGCGTGAAAGCACATCTTCCACAGTCTGTGCCATTTCATGCCTGACTGCCCATACTACCTCCGCTTTTATATATGGAAGGTCTTTGTGAAGTTTTTCTCCTAAGAACGGGTCTGCTTCTACCAGTTTTTTAATCCCCACCTTGTCAGAGCCATAAGTATATAAATGATCTGACCGATCAGAATATTTAAGCCAGCCATGGATCCTCAGCTCCTGGGTCTTGCAATGAACCATCTCCAGTCCTGCGATCATAATAGCCTGATCAACGGTATCCTCCGCCATTTTCCGATAGGTGGTCCATTTACCACCTGTGATGGTCACTAACCCTGACTCTGATACCTGCAGGTGATGACTTCTGGAGATCTGAGATGTTTTTTTTGAGTCATCCGGTCTAACCAATGGCCTTAATCCGGCAAAAACGCTTTTCACATCTTTTCTGGTGGGGTTTCTGATCAGATATTTTTCCGCATGGTCCAAAATGAAGTCGATCTCTTCCTCCAGCGCCACCGGTTCCAGGGTAGGTTTATCGATGGGTGTATCGGTGGTTCCAACGATCACTTTGTTGTGCCATGGAACTGCAAATAACACCCGGCCGTCTTCGGTCTCAGGAACCATGATCGCAGTATCACCCGGCATAAACTCTTTATCCAGTACAATATGAACCCCCTGGGCACATTGTATGATATCACCCTGATCGGGATCGTCCATATGAATAATGTTGTCCGTAAAAATTCCGGTCGCATTGATCACGACCCGTCCGTTAATGGTATGATCTTTCCCGGTAATCATATCCCGGGCCTCAACACCTTCCACAAATCCGCTGTTATTCTTGATCAGAGCTGTGACCTTCATATAGTTCAGAGGAATACCCCCTTCATCCATCACTGTTTGAGCAAGATTAATGGCAAAGCGTGCATCATCAAACTGACCATCATAATAGATCACTCCACCTCTGAGTCCTTCCGGTTCAAGGGTTGGTATCTTTTCCATGGTTTCTTCTCGGGACAGATTTCTGGATTTATTAATCCCGAGTTTCCCGGCCAGAGCATCATAAACTTTTAGTCCGGCCCCATAAAAAGGACCATTCCACCATTCATAACTTGGAACAATAAATGACTGATGATTAACAAGGTGCGGAGCATTCTGGATCATCAGACCTCTTTCGCGCAGAGCTTCTATTACCAGAGACACATCTCCCTGCTGAAGATACCGAACTCCTCCATGTACCAGCTTTGTACTTCGGCTTGAGGTACCTTTTGCAAAGTCATGCATTTCAAGCAATAAGGTGTGGTACCCCCGTGAGGCCGCATCAACTGCAACACCAAGCCCGGTTGAACCGCCCCCAATAACGATCACATCCCAGAACTCATTCTGTTCTTCAACCTGCTGAATAAAATTTTCCCTTTGCATTATGATCCGTTCTCTATCCAGCCTTTTGATTTCGATATCGCCTTATCCCACTTCAGGGTGATCTTATTTACCTGATCCTGATCCATGGCAGGCTCAAACCTCTTATCCGTTACCCACTGATTGCGGATATCATCTACATCTTTCCAGAACCCCACGGCCAGCCCGGCCAGATAAGCGGCACCTAAGGCCGTTGTTTCAAGGATCGCTGGTCGTATCAATGGAATACCTAAGATATCTGACTGAAACTGCATGAGCGTATCATTGACTGTTGCTCCACCGTCTACCCTCAGCTCTTTAATATCAATTCCGGAATCAGCCTCCATTGCTTTGATCACGTCATTGACCTGTAAGGCAATTCCTTCAAGTGCAGCTCTGGCAATGTGCCCTGCTTCGGTTCCCCGGGTCAGACCAAAGATGGCGCCTCTGGCCCTTTGATCCCAGTGAGGTGCACCTAATCCCGCAAAGGCCGGAACCAGGTACACCCCCCCATTATCCTTAACCGTTAGCGCAAGTTTCTCAATATCTTCAGATGACTTGATCAACCCCAGCCCGTCTCTCAGCCATTGTACTACCGCGCCGGCAATAAAGATGCTACCTTCCAGGGCATAAGTAACTTTCCCGTTTATCTCCCATCCTACTGTGGTCAGAAGTTTATTTTTTGAAAAGATCGGTTTTTCACCGGTATTGAACATGATGAAGGACCCGGTCCCATAAGTGTTCTTCAGCATTCCGGGCTCCATACACATTTGACCAAATAAAGCAGCCTGCTGATCACCGGCTATACCGGCTATCGGCAATTCATCGGCTAAGATCTTTGTGCAGGTTTTTCCATAAAGTTCGCTGGAGGACCTTACCTCGGGCAACATATTTCTCGGGATCTCCATTAGCTCCAGCAGATCCTGATCCCATTCCATGGTATTAATATTGAAAAGCATCGTTCGGGAAGCATTTGATACATCGGTCACATGAACTTTTCCCCGGGTCAGGTTCCATATAAGCCAGCTGTCAATAGTACCAAAAGCCAGTTCTCCTCTGCCTGCTTTTTCACGCGCACCTTCCACGTTGTTTAGTATCCAGCGGATCTTAGTTCCTGAAAAGTAACTGTCCGGAATGAGTCCGGTTTTGTTTCTGATCTTTTCGGTCCATCCTTCTTTTTTTAAGTGGTCACAATAATCAGAAGTTCGCCGGTCCTGCCACACAATAGCATTATAAACGGGTTTACCGGAGGTGCGGTCCCAAACTACTGTGGTTTCCCGCTGATTGGTGATGCCTATAGCGGCAATATCGATCCCTTCTGCACCACATGCTGAAATGGCTTCAGCGATTACACCGACCTGGGTCTTCCAGATCTCCATAGCATCATGCTCAACCCAGCCATCATCCGGAAAAATCTGCCGGAATTCTTTCTGCGCAACCGATCTTATCTTCCCCTTTTTATCGAATATGATCGCTCTTGAACTGGTTGTACCCTGATCTATTGCAAGCACATATCGTTTATCCATAACGAGTCCATTATTTTAATTCCGGATCACTTCTCTGTTTAGCATATCATACTTTTGTCCGGCTCTTAATACATAAAATTCTCTGGATCCTTCAGGGAGCACATAAACGGTATCTCTTTCTGCCGACCATCTGGTTCCGTCATAAATAGCAACCAGGCTGTTCCCAATTACCTCAAAAGTATTTCCCTGTACCACGATCCCGGTGTCTTCATCCAGCCCGATACCCAGTAATTCCGGCCGGTTGTCCAGAATTTCAAACATATCGAACTGCCGGTTTCTTGCAAATAAATGCTGGTCTATGGCCACATTTTCTACGAAGCTCAATCCTTCTTCATGATCTCCCATCATGATGGTATTGGTACGGGAATCACCTCTGGCCAGATAGGAGCCTTGTATGGTTGCTCCGGCTGATGACCCGGCGATCACCCCGCCCCGCTCCAGTAACTTATTGAATTCATTATGAGCTTTGGTATCCAGAAAACCATCCGCGATTCTCCACTGTCTTCCGCCGGTAAACCACACGCCTGTTGCCTCTTTGATCGGTTCAATAAAACTTTCCTGGTTCGCAACTTCAGGATCTTCTGTATTCAGTACGTGAACCGATCGTACTCCGATCTCTTCAAATGGAGCTTTAAGGCGGGCATATTCCGGATCTCTTTCCTCTACTCTATCTGCTCCCTGTGCGGTTGGTACGATAATGATCCGCGCATTTTCACCACCGGCAAGGTTAATAAATTTTTCCCGAAAGATCGGGTCCCGGGCAGCTCCACCAATAATTATCAGTGTTCCGGATTCAGGTCCTCTGGTAAGGACTTCTTCTTTCATCTGAGCTTCAGCATCAGAAAAAGAAAAGGTACTCATGAATAGTACTAAGGAGAGGGTAGTCAGAATATTTTTCATACAGGAAAGCGGGTTATTTTAAAACAAGTTGTTTTAAATAAACCAAAATGAAAAATTAATCAACAAATAAGCTTAGCGGAAATTCTCTGATTAATTCTCTGAACAGCTCGTCGTATTTTCAGCCATTTTGACTAATTCCCAATATGGTGGATTATATCCCCTCTCCTTTTTAAAAGACTCCACTTTACTATAGACCTCTTCTTTATAGGTGGCATGTTCATCCACAAAGGAGTTATTCTTAAGTGCCTGAGTCGCACTCATTCCCTCCGGTACGGGACCATGATTTTCAAAAAGATTCAGGATCATACTATAGCCTTTCAATACCCTGGCTAATGGCAGATACCAGGCATTGTAATCTACTTCTTTCCCCTGACCGGCACACACCAGCATGGCATCGATCACCGCATTATATACATGATCTTCCATCAGCGACTCGGTATCTCTCCATTCAGCTACTACCGACAGCTGTGGATCGTACTCAAGATCGGAGGGCATCTGGGTCACAAAATTCTCCACTCCGAAAGTTTTAAGCAATCGTACAATTCCATCCGATGATATGGTTGACTCAGCCTGCCAGAGTGTAATACCTTCGCTTGCATAAGCATAAGATCCTACCTCCGAACAAAACATTGCTTCTTCATCATAGAAATCCATTTTAAAGTCATACGGAATATGCCGGTTTTGAACTTCTTCGAACATCAGTTTTGCTGCTTTATGAGGTATCATTGGGTCTTCCATGATCTCAGGCAGATCCGGTCTCGGTCTTAAAACCATGAACCTGAGTTTACGATCACGCAGATATTCTTCCAGTGTAGCTATAGCGACTCCTCTTTCTATATGAGCCTCCACCAGGTAGGGAATATTTGTTCCCTCTTCGATATAGATGAGAGCAACGTGAGAAAAGTTACCCGGAAAATCATTTCCTCTTGATATCAGAGCAGACACTTCCGCTCCACCCCTTGATACCAGCAGATCTCCGCTATGTACTTCAATTCCCAATATATCTGTAGATGGTGTTTCAGATGCCACCTCGTCTACATATAGAACAGGGTCGATCGGAGATTCTGACTGCAATAACACTTCTTCAGCAGCTGCTCTCATTCCATACAGATATTTATAAAGTGCATCCCGGCTCTTTCGGTCCTCTATATCCCAGCTGACTGAAGCTTTTTTTACCAGTCGGCGATAGCGGGAATAACGGTCCAGAAATCCAGTCGTTTCTTCCGGAAATGCCGCCACATAAGAACCGGTTTCAAAGAATAAATCAAGCAGGTTTTTCAGTTCTTCAGATCCGGGACGGATCTCTGTACCATTCAACTGTAAGTAGATCTTATCCGCCTCTTTATTTAAAGAATCTATCCTTTGCTTAAGCACTTCATCCTCTTCCCTGAGAGCCTGAGTAAAACTGCTTTCCAGAGATTCCCATCTATTATCCTGATCCCATATAAAGGGTACGGATTCCCCGGGTCTTTTAACCTGAATATCATCCTGAACAGGAATCATCAGGATCAGAAAAATGATGATCAGTAGTGAAGGGACAAATACCAGTGGTTTATAGATTGTTTTTTTCATAGTCAGATGATGTCGGAAATAATACCTTTAAGGTCCATGATGGATTCTGCTTCACTAAATGCTGAAGCTTCGGGTCCAATTACAAAAAGCGGTACTTCATTACGGGTGTGAGTTTTAGTAGAAAGATCTTCGAGATTTCCATGATCGCTGCTGATCACTAAGGTGTCTTCAGACCTTTTTTCCTTAAGAATAGTAAGAAGAAATTCATCCAAAGGTTGAAGAACCCGATCAGCATCCTCTGCATTCTGATTATGTCCTGCTTTATCGGTCAGATAATATTCATACAGTAAAAGATCATGATCGGGTACCAGGTTCAGTAGTCTGCGCCCAGCTTCCTTAGCGGTAATTTTTGGAATATCAATACCCAGTTTTTCTCTCCAGGCATTCTGAACGATCTCCGCGGTCAGCGCTTCTTCCTTCAATACCTCTTCGGTAGAATTGAGGGATAGCTCTGCACTCCTGGTCATCAATGTAGTACAGCTCCACCGGTTTCTTTTTTTGGCATGCTCAAAGAAAATCGGCGGATAAGCATTTACAAAATAAGGTTTTTTATTTTGCTCCTTTGCGGCATGAAAAATACTTACTTCCTTCAGCAGATGTTTGATTCCTGAATGAGGAAAGGGACCAAAATGTTTTCCTATCTCTTGTGAAGCATTTACACCGGTAAATAAAGTGGTCTGACCTGTTCCGCTTTGAGGAAGACCCTTCACCCCAAGATTTGCATCGATACCTTTAAAAAGATGTTTTTCTTTAAATACCGGATCATGATCTATGAACATATCCTGATCACTCATCCAGTTAAAGCTTTCATAGGATTTCAAATGGAAGGGATTCTTATCCGATCGTTCTCCAATACCGATACCATCAATAAAAATGAAAAGAACCGACAAATTTATTTCTCCAGAATTATAGTGACCGGACCATCATTTTCGAGTTTAACATTCATCATCGCTCCGAATTTACCGGTCTGAATATTCAGATCAGAATGTTTTTCAAAGTAATCAATCATTCGGTCGTATAACTCTTCCGCGTACCCCGGATCAGCTGCTTCACTAAATCCCGGACGGGTTCCTTTTTTGACATCTGCATATAAAGTGAACTGGGATACTACGAGAATTCCTCCGTTTATGTCTGCAACAGAACGGTTCATTTTACCCTCATCATCCTCAAAGATCCTGAGTTTGATGATCTTGTTGCATATCCATTCGATCTGCTCATCCGTATCATCATTATGTATACCTACCAGCAGTAAAACTCCTTGATCAATTGCCCCGGTTATTTCTTTGCCAACCTTAACACTGGCTGATTTCACGCGCTGAAGTACGACTTTCATAAAATCTCAATTGTGGATTACTATGTGAATTACTCATGTATAACTTTTTGATAACTGAAAAGGTCAAAAGTTCTGAACAAGATTCCACATGATAAGTGAATAATCAACATAGGCATTTAATAACTTTCCCCTGTTAAATACATTTTCATCATAATATGTGTGAAGTATAAGCGGCTGTTTATAACTAAAATATATTTTCTATAAGTCATTAAATATAATGGGTTAATTATCCACAAATTTATCAACATCTTTTCAAGTCTGCCTTTTTAATTCACAACAAAAATGTTATCCACTTATCCACAGCCTCTACTAATTACTATATAATATATAAATCTCATACTGTTTGTCTTTTAGTGTGGAAAAGAAGTCTAAAAGCCTCTTTAAATAGAAGTTTTAAAGATGGTATATTTGTTCGAATAAAAAGAACAGAATGGATCAAAGATTTCCCATAGGTCAGTTTAGTTTTAAAGGAGACGAGGATAACAGTGTATTTGATAACTGGGTAGAAGATATTGCCTGGTTACCGGAAAGGATACGGAATAGCATTGAAGGTTGTTCTGATCATGATCTTGATGAATCTTATCGTGATGGCGGGTGGAATGCTAAAGAGCTAATCCTTCATCTTGTCGATAGTCACCTGAATGCTATTATCAGAATTAAACTGGCCTTAACCGAAGATAAGCCGGAGATCCGTCCATACGACCAGGATGCCTGGGTAGAGACGGAAAGTAAACTTGATATTCCGCTGGAGCTGAGCCTGAACATGCTGGAAAATGTACATGAGAAAATGGCCCGGATCTTTTCAAATCTCACAGATGAGGAACTGAAAAGAGAATATATTCATCCAGAATCAGGTGCTTTCAGTTTGAGAAAAGCTGCTGCCCTGTATGCCTGGCACAGTAATCACCACCTGGCTCATATTAATTTCATAACCGAAAAAGCGAAGTCCTGAATTATTCATGGCAAAGAAACCAATTACTTATAAAGACTCAGGAGTGGATATCAAAGCCGGTGAAGAGCTGGTAGAATCCATTAAATCCGTTGTTAAAGAAACTCATAATGATTCAGTACTTTCAAATATTGGAGGATTCGGAGGATTTTTTAAACCGGATCTGAAAGGATTTAAGAATCCTGTTTTTGTTAGTTCCGTTGATGGTGTAGGTACCAAACTGATCGTTGCTTTCAAAGCAGAAAGATATGATAGTGTCGGACAGGATCTGGTCAATCATTGTATCAACGATATTGCCGTATGCGGAGCAAAACCCTTGTTTTTCCTGGATTACTTTTCCACGGGGAAACTGGAGAAAGAAGTGGGCTATGAGGTAGTCAAAGGATTTGCTACAGCTTGCAAGGAAAACGGAGTGGCTCTGATCGGAGGTGAAACCGCTGAAATGCCTGATATTTACGATGCCGGTGAATTTGATCTGGCCGGTACCATTGTTGGGATAGTAGATGAGGATAAAGTGATCAACGGATCCACGATCGAAGAAGGAGATGTGCTTTTAGGATTCAGAAGTTCAGGTTTGCACACAAACGGTTACTCACTTGCAAGAAAGGTGTTATTCAGTAAATATGATGTAAGCCAGTATATCGAAGATCTTGGATGTACACTGGCCGATGAATTACTTAAAGTTCACCGGTCCTATCTTCCACTGATCACTGAGCTGAAAGAAATGAAGGGTGTTCACGGATTTTCCCATATAACCGGTGGCGGTCTGGTAGGAAATACCAAGCGTATCCTTCCGGAAGGCAGAAAGCTGGATGTGAACTGGGAAAGCTGGGAGCGTCCTGCGATCTATAACCTGATACAGGAACTGGGTAACGTACCTGAAGAAGATATGCAGGCCACGTTCAATCTGGGTATTGGACTGGTTTGCGTGGTATCATATGAAGAAGCCGATTCCGTTAAAGCTGCTGCAGAAAAGAGGGGCGAAGAAGTATTTGAAGTGGGTAAAGTTCTGTAAACTGTATCAATAACTACAGATCATTTCTTTTGATATAGAATAATTACCGATGCTCTCTTTTTATAGGATCCAGGATACGATCGAGGCCATTGGTCTTGATCTCATACATGGTTGCCAGGTATTGACCGAGCATTCCATTAGGCCATCCCTGTTTTTCCATCCACTCCAGATAATGAACCGGCAGATCGGTGATAAAGCCGTGCTTGTATTTACCATAGGGCATACGTGCGCGTACCAGTTTTATCATAAATTCAGGGTCCATAAACGGAGTGTAACAAATTGGATTATTATGTATGAATAAGAGTAAGGATTATTGAGGAAAATATTTGTGCTCCTGTTTGTTCTTTATGAATAAACTTAGCCTTAAATTCTGTTTTCATACCATAATGTAAGGGATACCATATATGTTCAGTGATGATCAGTGGTTAGAATGGCTGGACGAACTCGCAGAAAAAGACTTCGTTGTTGTCGATGATTTTATCAGCGAAGAAATGTTCTCTTCGGTCATGAGTTTTTTCAGGTCTGCTGAAGAAAACGATAAGCTTAAAAAAGCCGGGATAGGTTCAACAGATGACTTCACGGTAAAACCGGAGGTACGCGGAGACTTTATTTATTGGCTGGATGAAGATCGTGACCAGCAGATATCCGTTTTTTTTAACCTGATGACTGAGCTGCAGGAAAAGCTGCGGAGGTTCTGTTTTCTGAGTCTGGCTGCATCCGAATTCCATATTGCCAAATACCCGGCTGGATCTCATTATGATAAACACCTGGATCAGTTTACCGGTCGAAATAACCGTTTGATCACGGTGCTCATCTACCTCAATGAACACTGGAAGGAAGGTGACGGGGGAGAATTGTTAATACACGGATTTGAAAAGGAAATAAAAATTCCACCTGTGGCACGAAGGCTGCTACTTTTTAAGTCTGATGTGATCGAACATGAAGTTCTGAAAACAAATGTACCCAGATACAGTTTAACCGGTTGGTTATTGCATAAAGACAGCGCTGTAGTATTCTAGTAGAAAATAGAGGGAGAATCAGACATGACAGAGAATAAATTTGGTCAACAGACAGCCTATCAGGGTCAGTTCACAATCACTGCGAGAGATCAGAACAATCCGCATATAAAAAATGTAAGGGTTGTATCCACCATCGTTTATTATTTGTCAGACTAAGTACATAGACCGTATATTCACCCGTACCATTTAACTGACCTATTGATATAGAATGCCTGTTGTAAAACTGATCGAGATCGCACACGGAAGAAGCGGAGATAAAGGAAACGGTTCAAACGTAGGGATCATAGCACGCCATCCGGATATTTATCCCTTTCTTGAAAAAGAACTCACAGCTGCCCGTGTAAAAGATCATATGAAGCATGTTTGCAAAGGGGAGGTTGAACGATATGAACTTCCTAATATCGGTGCCCTCAATTTTCTGTTGAATGAAAGCCTGGGAGGTGGAGGAACGGTATCATTAAAGCTGGATGCTCAGGGAAAGACTCATGCACTTCAGGTATTGAGAATGGAAATAGATGTTCCGGAAGAACTGCTTAGCCTGGTCAGTAAATAGATCATCTGATCAGTAAAAACGGATCGGGATATCAACCTGAACCGTATCCCATTTGAGAGACATAATAGTTCTGTTCAAATTCACATCACTGAAACTGATGGAGAAAGATTCTACCGGATCTTCAATTGATTTAACAGGAAAAATGATCCGTTTATAGTCGGTATCCTGATTATAGTCGAAAGCACCCCATTGACCCAGCGTACTGTTTAGAATGATGGTCCATTCATTTTCACCAGGGATACTGAATAAGCTGTAGGTTCCGGCCTGCACCGCTTCCTCACCCACGAGAATTGTTTCCGTAATTGTGATCTCAGTGGCTTCATTAGCACCGGTTCTCCATACTTCTCCATAAGGAACCAGGTCGCCAAAAATATCACGACCGTTTCGATAAGGCTGACCATATACTACTTTGATATAAGTACCATTATTTTTTACGGAAGTAATAGCTATCGGGCTTTTACGGTTACCCGGACTAAGGTCGTCTCCGTTATTCTCATTACCCTGACAGGAAATGATCAGTAGACTTATCAGTAATAATGAGAGGTGCTTTGTCATATGGATAATTTCATATTAGAATTGGCCGAAAATGAACTGGGTTTCATTACGGGTAGCTTCATACGCTAAACCAACACCAAGATCGAAGGCTACGTTTGAAACCCTGAACTGAAAATGAAGTCCCGCACCAAAGATGCTTCGGCTGGAATCCAGAATAGAATCATAATTCAGATCATTAATATCGGTGATCGTATGACTGAATGCGGTCAGATAAATACTGCTCAGATAAAGAGGCAAGGTAAGTCCCCCGTTATCAGGATAAAAAAGTGGGATCGTATATCGGGTACTTAATCGACCCAGGCTGTTATTAGAGCCGCTTCCATCAGCGAGATAAGAAGGGAAAGGATTATCTTTGAAACCCATTGGTATAATAGTAGAAGTATTATAGATCAGCGCATCACTTTGGATCAATACCCGGCTATCCAGCATAAGGGACTGATTGAGGGATCTTAATGGAGAGACATACAAAAAGCTACCGGCATAGAGTGCCCAGCGATCGCGTAGCGGCAGTGTGCCGGAAACCCCGTTTGGGAAGGTCAATTCAGCATCTACTGAATTCAGACCTTTTTCAAAAAGACCGAAAAGAACAAGCCCGGAAGCGGGCTGAATGTCTCTTCTTCTGCTTAAGATTCCCAGATTGAATTGAGAAAATACGGACGCCTTATACTGGTTTTCAAAATCAGAGATCACAGTGGGACTCAGATCAAAGTACCGGACCTGTTCCACTTTGAATTCAGGTTCAATACTGAATGAAGTTAATCTTGTGTCTCCACGGAAAAGATAGTTAAACGGAACAGAGGCGCTGATACCACGCTCTTCTTCCATTACATTCAGAGAGTTTCCGTTGTTATCAGTACCGATATTAAAGAAAGAAGGATCGGAGTAGAAATTAAAACGGAAACCCGGCAAGAAAGTCCGGTTAGTGTAGGTAAAGTCATACCACAGTCGGTTTTGTATGCCTGTAAATTCCAGCACATAAGACTGTGAAGAAAGAGGGTCAATGCTTTGAATTTGAGCACCTGCCTGTGTAGTACCGGCATTCTCCCTTAATACGGGCAGGATCATTCTCGGCTTGAGCCAGCTTAGCCCGGACCGGTAATCAGACTGCTCCCAGCTCGCAGTATTAACATCTTCACCAAGAAGAGAACGGTTCATGGACCTCTGTAATTCATTATCAGTCCACATTGCTGAAAGGTCGACCGGTTCGCGAATAAGGTCCTCCTGATTCAGAACAGCGAGCCTGCGTTCATCGTCTTTTTGAGTTACATATGCGATACGTGATCCGTCAGGCGAATAAGAGGCTTCAAAAGCGTTGAATCTGGATGAAGTGAGCTTATATACCTGCTGATCGTCAAGAACATATTCATAAATATTCATTGCCGGATGAATATCTCCGGTGAAAAGCAGCCGGTCTCCATCGGGATGCCATTCCGGATCGGCCACACTTGCATCCTTCAAAGCAATATCCGGGTCATTTTTAAGGTCATTTGCCAATGCGGAAGTAGTCGTGATCCACAATGCCTGCTGTCCCCGGCGGTTAACCACTACGGCAAGCTGATCCCTGTTGGAGGGATTTGCCTTTAATGATACCGCATAAGCGTCCGTAAACGAGAGCACCTCTTCCAGATTACCTTCTTCTCCAACCCTGACTATCCGTGAGGATGATTTATCCGTTTGAAGGGCATAGATACCGGTACTGGTAAGGGTGGGAGAATGTAATCTCTTATTCTTAGTCAGACGCTTACTTTTTCCTGATTTCAGATCAAGTACAGAAAGATCCATGACAAACATACCCGGATAAAGCGGATTAGCCCGATAGGAGCCGTAAAGGACCTGATTATTTTTGCGGTCCATATCAAAATAGAAGTCAGAGACCGCAAAATGTTCGTCTTCCAGGTACCAGTCTCCGGTACTCAGGTTGAGTCTGTAAAAACCGATCCTGCTGTTATAATAGGCACCATAATAAAGGATCTCATCATTACTGATCCACTTGGGAGCATGAAGCTCTTCCCCTTTTTTGGGTGTATCCAGAATAAGTGAAAGATCGTCGGTGGAGTTATCAATACTATTCAGGCGATCATTCTCTCTTTCAGCGATATCCTCAGTATACTGATCATAAAGTTCACCCGGCCAGTACCCCGTGGTTTTTCTGAGCGACAATCCATATCCGAGATAGAAATACTCGTAATGGAAATTGATGGATTCTTTGATGATATCTTCTCCATAGGTGCTCTGCAGCCAGTCCATAAATGTATATCCGGAAATATAGTGCCGATTATAGGGAAGGGTGTAAGTCGAGGTTTGCAGGTTTTGCCCCATATTCCATCGGTTTGGGGAGGCAAAATTGGAGTTAAAACGGTTGTTGAATAAAAGATAATTTCCGCGCCCTGCGCCCGGAAATACATTATCGGATTCCTGGATCACGGCAATTCCCTCATGCATACCGTAAGGGACAAAGTAATGAAGCGATCTTCTTATATCGGGAGAGATCCACCCGATCATATTAGGAATACTGAAAGCATCGGTCTTTACATTGGCATGGTTAGCATGAACCAGTTCATGAGGCAGCACATTTTCAAGCCAGTCACCGGACCGGGGGTTAAGCCCTTTACCTTTAAAAGGAGCAAGGTCTACTTCGGTCCGAAAGTTATAAGGAGTTACAAAACCATTAGAGAGGTCATTATAGGAGTTAAGGACGACCGGAAAGTTTTTCAGGTTGCCTCCTACAAGTTGTTGTACGGAGGGATATTGCTGTTCCAGTATAGCTCCTGAGCGGTATGCCAGTGAATCATATCCTGCGGGATAGATGATCCGGAAATGTGGTGTTTTTAACTCCTGCCAGTTAAGTCCCGCAGGTCTGTTTTGAGTAGTATAGAACTGGATCTCACTCAGCTGATCCTGTGCAAAAGCTTCTGTAAAGAAAACCGGGATCAGGAATAGCAGGGTAATACACTTAAAGAGTTGTTTCATAATCAACTGTTAAAACCGGGTAGATACTGATAGATTGCCCAAAAATGAGAAAAAGCGCCACCCAAAACAAACAAATGCCAGATCTCATGAAAGCCAAAATGGCCGGGTATCGGATTGGGTTTTCTGATTCCGTAGATCACTGCTCCTATCGTATAAAAAAGTCCTCCGATAATGATCCAGTAGGTAAATGCATGGGGTAATATATCCCAGATCATAGGAAAGAGAATCAATGCAACCCAGCCCATTAGCAGATACAGGGCGGTTGAAAACCATCGTGGAGCGTTCATCCAGAGAGTCTTTTTGAGAATGCCCAAAATCGCGAAAGACCAGATTCCGATCAGCATCCAGCGGGCCCAGGGACCTTCCAGCGGTATAGCGCAGGTAGGTGTGTAGGACCCGGCGATCACCACATAGATCAGTATATGATCGAAACGACGAAAATGCTCAAGAACATTATCAGGGGCGTTCAAGGTGTGATACAGAGCACTGGACCAGAACATGAGAACAACGGATATACCATAGATCCAGTAGGCTGCCATTTCACCGGTATCAGCCCCATCAGCTTTAAGGATCAGAAAAAAGGTCCATATGACTGCAACGATTGCTCCAAGCAAATGAGACCAGGTATTAAAAGCTTCTCTCGGGGGTAAGAATATTTTAAAAAACGAACGCAAGGGTTTATCAACCAACAAAGAATTTCCAGTAAATGAATATAAGTGCGAATACAGAAAGGAAGATAATACCTCCCCAGCTAAGAATTCGTAACCATTTTTTTGGTTGATACTCTTCATTTATATGGTGATCGGTCACCAGACGATAATTCAGGAAGGCCAGAACCGGAGCGGTCAGAAAAGACAAGGTAGTGGCAAAATCCACCATGAAAGTGAACTGACTTCCGGTAATGAACAACAGAAAGAGAGAACACAATGAAATAAGGATCAGCAATCCGCGGTAATTACTGAAGAAGGAGGTGGATCGATTCTGATCTTTGTCTTCCCGTATCACCCGAAGGATCTCTGATGAAACCCTGGGATAGGCATCTGTAACAGTTATGGTGGTACTGAACATCGTAGTAAAAGCACAAATGATGATGATCCAATAGGCCCAGTCGCCCAGGGTTTCGGTATATAAACTGATCAGCTGGCTGGCAAAGGCGCTTCCGCTTCCGGCAAACTCCACCTCAGAACCGAACATGACCAATGCCCCCAGAGTGAGAAAGATCAGTGAAAGAAAAGCAGCCCCAATATAACCAATATTGAAATCGATGAGGGATTCTTTGAGCTCCGGCTGATGACGGGTCTGTTTAACTCTTTCCATGGTCCATAAGGAATGCCAGGCAGCACCATCGATCGGAATGGGCATCCACCCCATCAATGCGATGAGAAAGGAAACTCCGGTAACACTCCAGACCTCAGGAGAAGTACTCCAGTCGGTAGTGCCGGTCTTTAACAGAGCAACTACAACTGCTATGATTGTGGAAATGGTCAGAACCACCATGATCACCTTAATGGCAGAGTCGAGGGCTGAATACTGCCCTTTAAAAAGAATGGCTATACAGATCGTTAGCATGATTGCACTCCATAAGAGCGGATTCAGTGCTATTCCGGTGAGCTCAGCAGCCAGTGATGCCGTTACAATGGTGACCGCAGCCTGTACGGCAAACATAGTACCTACGGTAAAAATGACAAAGACCCAGAAAGCCCATTTACCCAGCTTTCGGTATCCCTGGACCATACTGCTTCGGGTTGCGATCGCATAACGCGGACCATATTGCAAAAAGGGGTACTTAAAGAAGTTTGCGAGCAAAACAGCCCATACCAGCGCAAAACCATAATCCGCACCGGCGCGGGTAGACTGAACGAGATGAGATACGCCTACGGCAGCTGCAGCCAGGATCAGACCCGGCCCCAGAGCATGTTTGAGGGTACTTTTTCCGGCAGATGTTATTTCAGACATATTTGAGGGACGATGATGATTTTTAAGCTTTTTTCATTTACATATACTATGCTAATAGTCTTCAATGATCACCGTATAATAAATAACCTTATACAATATGAAAGCAACTATTGGATTTTTTCTCTGTTTCCTGCTGAGTGCAACAGCATTTGCCCAGGTAGAACCAGTGACCTTGGATTATTATCTGCCTGATAATGTAACTTATAATTCCTCAATTCCAACACCGAAAGAGGTGATTGATATGGAAGTGGGAGAATGGCATGTGCGCCATGATCAGTTGGTTAAGTATATGTATGCTGTAGCTGAAGCCTCTGACCGTATCACAATTACAGAGTATGCACGCACATATGAGAACAGACCGCTTTTATTACTGACCATCACTTCTCCGGGCAATCACTCCAATATTGATGAGATCAAAGAGAATCATGTTCAGCTGACCGATGCTGCACGATCTGATGATCTCGATATTTCGTCTATGCCTGCGGTTGTATGGATGGGTTATAGTGTACACGGAAATGAACCAAGTGGCGCTAACTCCTCTCTGGCAGTCGTTTATTATCTGGCTGCCGCACAGGGCCCTGAAATTGATGAGATGATGCAAAATACGGTGATCCTGGTTGATCCAAGCATTAACCCAGACGGGCTTAACCGCTTTGCTCACTGGGCTAATACCAATAAGAGTAAGAATGTACTTGTCAGTGACCCAAACAGCCGGGAGTATGATGAAGAGTGGCCGGGTGGAAGAACCAATCACTATTGGTTTGACCTGAACAGAGACTGGTTGCTGCTGCAGCATCCCGAGAGTAAGGGAAGAATTCAGAAATTTCATGAGTGGAAGCCTAATGTCTTGACCGATCATCATGAGATGGGAACCAACTCGACCTTTTTCTTTCAGCCGGGTATTCCTTCCAGAACACACCCGCTGACACCTCAGATCAATCAGGACCTGACCGGGGCGATCGCAGAATACCATGCCGATGCGCTGGATGAGATCCGCTCTCTTTATTACTCTAAAGAAAGTTATGATGATTTCTATTATGGAAAAGGATCAACCTACCCGGATGTAAATGGATCGATCGGAATCCTTTTTGAGCAGGCTTCTTCAAGAGGGCATGTTCAGGAATCAGATAATGGTCTTCTGACCTTTCCTTTCACGATCAGAAACCAGTTTACCACATCTCTTTCCACACTGAAAGCAGCAAATAGTCTGCGTGAAGAAATGCTTGCCAGCCAGAGAAACTTCTACAAGAATGCAGCGGATGAAGCAGGATCAGCTTCCATTAAAGCTTATGTGTTTGGTGAATCTGCGGATCACGCCAGAACAAACTCACTGGCGGAACTCCTGAGCAGGCATCAGATCAATGTTTATGAGCTTTCTGAAAATTATGGTGACTTCGAAGCCGGCAGATCCTATGTGGTTCCGACTAATCAACAGCAGTACAAGCTGATCACCGCCATTTTTGAGCGGAGAACCACTTTTACAGACAGCCTTTTCTACGATGTATCTGCCTGGACCTTGCCAATGGCCTTCAATTTGCCTTTTGAAGAACTGGGCTCCCGTCAGTTCGATTCAGATATGATGGGCGCGGCTTTTGAAGTAGGAACTCCACTGGAAGGAGAGTTGATAGGTGGTCAGAGTGAATATGCTTATGCTTTTGAATGGGACGAATATTATGCCCCAAGAGCAGCTTACCGATTACTTTCGGCCGGTGCCAGGGTAAGAGTAGCATCACTGCCATTTACGGCAGTTACCGAAGAAGGGGCAAAAGAATTCGATTACGGAACCGTGATGGTCCCGCTGGGAATTCAGGACAACCCTGATGCGATCCATGAAATCGTTCAGACTATTGCAGAAGAAGATGGCATCAAAGTTTATGACCTGTCAACCGGGCTTACCTCAAGTGGTATTGACCTCGGCTCCAATAATTTTGAATCTATGAGGGATCCGAAAGTAGCCATTGTAGGAGGACCGGGATCTACTTCTTATGAAGTGGGTGAAGTATGGCACCTGCTGGACCAGCGATATCATATGCCGCTGACAATGCTAACCACGGATAATGTGGGGAGAGCCGACCTCTCTCGTTACAATACTATTGTAATGACCGGAAGCTACGGTAGTCTTTCAGAAGGAGCGGCTGAAAATATAAAAAGCTGGGTCCGCGAAGGAGGAGTCCTGGTTACCTATAAATATGGCATAACCTGGGCCAAGAGAAACGGTCTGGCTAATTTTGAATATGCCACCGGGGATAGCGATGACAGCGAAGAGGAAATGGAAACAGAACAGCGCCCATATATCATGGCCGGAAATGACCGGGGAGCACAGGTGATTGGTGGTGCGATCTTTAATGCGAAGATCGATCTTACTCATCCAATGGCATACGGTTTTAACAATGAAGATCTGACGGTATTCAGAAACAGCACGCTGTTTGTTGAAAAAGGAGATAATCCTTATTCAACACCGGTTTATTACACCGAAGATCCGCTGGCCAGTGGGTATATCTCGGAAGAGAATGAAGAAAGGCTTGCAGGAACTGCTGCAGTTCTGATCAGCCGCTATGGAAGAGGTCAGGTCATCGTAATGACAGATAACCCGAATTTCAGAGCCTTCTGGTACGGAACCAATAAATTGTTTGCAAACGCTCTGTTCTTCGGTCATACTATCAGCGGGGCAACAACGAACTAGGTTCAGTTTTATAACGACAATTTGAATGAGGCCCCTGCTTTTGCGGGGGCCTTTTTTGGTTAAAAAAGTCAAAAGGGAACTGGTGTCAAGCATCTGATGACCTTGTTGCTCTGCCACGCATGAACATATTTTTGGCGTGTTGTACACAGAGGACTTTCAGAATGTTGAATACTGAATATTGACTTTAGTGATCGTACATAAGACAAACACTCAGCACAAATAAAAAGAGCCGGCAGGGATGCCGGCTCTGAACTTCTGAATAAGTTATTAAACGAAAGAGACTATTTAACTTTGACCCCGTCAATGATCACGCCGGTTACCTGAGTGGTATACTCAAAGGGGTCACCGTCGAACAGGACTACGTCTGCATCTTTTCCTCTTTCAAGAGAACCAAGTCTTTCTTCCAGCCCGAGGATCTTTGCCGCTTCTATGGTCAGCACACGAAGTGCATTATCACTTCCAAGTCCATTGGCTGCGGCAACACCTGCTTCAAAGAGTACTACACGTGTCTTGGGCACATAACCTTCATAACCGCTCTGGAAAGCAATAGGGATACCTGCTTCATATAATTTACCGGCAGTTTCCATGGAAGCATTCTGTCCGTCTCCATAAGTTCTCATCATGGTAGGGTGAATGATCACGGGCACGCCTGCCTGCTTGATCTGATCAATGATCAGGTAGGACTCAGCAGCACCATCCAGTACCATAGGGAATCCGAACTCCTCCTGTAGTCTCAGCGCAGTCATGATATCATTGGCTTTATGTACTGTTATCAATGCACTCACTTTTCCTTCCAGAAGGTCGGCCAGTGCTTCCATACCAAGATCTACTGCAGGAGGATCGTCGCTTGCTCTTTTTTCGGCATATCCTTGAGCTTTGATCAGTTCCTGGCGTAGCATAGCCACACCTTTTGAGCGGGTCCCCGGTCTGGAGATCGCTCCGCTGATCATATTACCCATGGTAAAGGCCAGCATGGTAGTGGAATCAACTAATGCTTCGGTTACAGTTTCACCCGTGGTCTTTACGATCATGGTCTGACCACTGATCAATGCGCCCGGACCATGGCCGGTATGAACGGTTGTAATACCCAGACTTCGGAGATGGCCTACCAAAGCCTCGCGGGCATTATAGGCATCAATAGCTCTGAGTTCGGGCTGAATGGCACTGGAGGTTTCCAGCTGATCCTGGTCATGATCCTGATTCAGGTGACCGGCGAGACCCACCACGGAGTGTGCATCGATCAGTCCCGGAGTTACCACCTTGGCCTCATAAACGGTGTAACCAGAAGGAATACTGACACGGTTGGCGGTTCCTACTCTTTCTACCTTGCCGTCTTTGATCAGGACGACCCCGTTCATAATGGGATCACCGTTCATGGTATATACTTTTTCTCCTTTAATCGCTATCTGTGCGTTAGATACCGTTGAGAGTCCTGCAAATACCAGGAGTGCTAATAAACTTTTTATGATTCTCATTGTTCTGCTCCCTCATGATGGATGAAAACTTCTCCGCGGAATACTTCATACCCCCCGGTTGCATACTCTTTGTCTTCCGGATTTGCCCGGTCCCAGACCTTCGATCCTTCGATCCAGGTCTGCTCAACATGAGTGTATACGCTGAAGGGATCACCGGAAAGAATGATAAAATCGGCATCTTTACCTTTTTCCAGGGTTCCTGCACGATCCTCAATGTCCATCATTTCAGCATTGGCGATGGTGATGGCTTTCAGTGCTCCTTCACGGCTCATCCCGGCGCGGACCATCATAGCAGCTGATCGCAGGAACATTCTGGAGTCGGTAATACCATCATCGGTATGGAGGCCTACCTTGGCCCCAGCAGCCTCAAGAGCAGCTCCGTTTGCATTTGAGAAATCTCTGGCTTCCAGCTTTCCACCAAAGGAGTCGAGGGTGATAATGGAACTCGGAATACCCGCGGCAGCGATCTCATCCGCTACTTTATAGGCTTCAGATACATGATGAAGCACAACCTTATAACCGAACTCCTGGCTCAAACGAATAGCGGTCAGGATATCATCGTGACGGTGAGTGTGATTATGAACAGTCCTTTTTCCTTCCAGGATCTGTACCAGAGCTTCCATCTGTAGATTACGAGGAGGCATTTTTGATTCATCACCATCTGCAGCATCAATTTTTTTCTGATAATCCATGGCCTGATAATAAAGATTGCGGACCATGGCGGCAGACTTTGCACGGGTTCCCGGAAAGGCTCCTCCACCGATAGGGTTTGTGCCGTTAGCCATCTTCATTCCGCCGTAGATATTATTCTCTTCATCAACTACCAGCAGCATTTCTTCAATGGTATCAGCGGGGCGCAGTTTCAGGTAAACGGTCTGGCCGCTCATCAGGTGCCCGGAACCCGGCATAATATTAACAGAGGTGATGCCGCCGGCCAGAGCTTTTTTAAAAGTATCACTACGTGGATCGATCGCATCCATGATGCGCACATCAGGATGCAGGGCAGCTGAACGGTCACCCCCGTCTCCCTCTCCGATATGGGAGTGAGTGTCCACGAGACCCGGCATGATTACTTTGCCGGACATATCATGAACATCGGCATTTCCGGGGATTCGGGTATTTTCATCACCCACAGCGGTGATCTTCCCGTCTTTAACAATAAGTACTCCGTTATTTATAGGCTCGCCGGAGATGGGGATGATCTGTGCACCGGTAAAAACCTGCGGAGTTGATTGTGAAAATCCTCCGGAAGTTAAAAACAGTGAACAAACCAAAGCGAGCATCAAGCTTTGGATTGGCTTCATAGCAGATAGTTTGTTATAGATAAAATTAAGTGTGGCAAGTTATAAAAAATGGGCTTCTTTCAAAGCGATCATTTAACCGGCAAAAAGCAAAGTAGAGTGAGATTCAGAACCCACTCTACCATAATACCCCGTACCAATACTTTAGCGGTATCTTTCCTCTAGTTCCGCCAGTTTTTCATCGATCATATCCCTGGAATACCAACGGCCCTGTACCATGACGCCGGAATGGTCCTTAAGATTGCCGAGATCTTCTAATGGGTTTCCTTCGAGCAGGATTAAGTCCGCACGGTGACCTTCTTTGATCAGACCAAATGTGTCCTCATTGCTGAAATACGCTCCGACTGCATCCGTACCGGAACGGATGATATCCAGGTTGCTCATACCTGCATCCGACATATAGGGAAGTTCCCTGTGAATAGAGAAGCCCGGAACACTGAATAACTGAGGGGCATCCGTTCCCATAAGGATCTTCACATCCTGTTCATACATTTCCGACAGGATCTTTTGTCTCCACTCAGCCTCCAGCTCAGCATTGTCTGCATTATAGTTCGCATTGGTAGTTAGGGTATTTTCTACCCAATTTATGTAGTTAGTGCGTACCGCCTCAGGTATATACTTGAGTTCCTCATAATCAGCCATTGCTTCATAATCACCAGCTCCGATAATGGTCTCCCATAAGGCTTGAGTGGGTACGATCCATGCACCGGCTTCCTTGGTCATGGCGACCACTTCTTTCATTTTCGGATCCCATTCATCCTGAGGGAACTGCTGAAGGTAAAGAAAGTAACCATCGATATGGTCCATGGTCTCCTGACCCATTTCTAGCGCATGAACGATACCAACATCAGCAGGGACGTGACCACCAAATCGGATTCCCAGTTCATTAGCCGTGTTAGCCATGGCATCATACTCTTCCGGTGTAAGACCGGGATGCACTTTTAACAGATCCCATCCCTCCTCAAATTGATTACTCACTTTTTCTTCTGCCTGTTCAGGTGAGCTAACAGAGTTGCCGTTAAAGCTGGGCCCGGCCAGATAAAGATTCGGTCCGATCCACTCACCAGAATTAACTTTCTCTTTCAGGCTGAGCTGATCCTCGTATCCCAGCATTCCGCGTACAGTAGTGATGCCGGCAGCCACGTAGAGAAACAGAGTAGAGGTCACGTAATCTTCGTTATAGTAATCAGGGAAATTGGCCGGAGGGATGGTTGGGGGAACGTGACCATGCATTTCAGCCAGCCCCGGCATCAGATAGCGACCACCGCCATCGATCACCTCCGCATTTTCCGGGATGGATATTTCTGAAACAGGTCCGGTTGCATGGATACGGTCGCCGCTGATAATAACGGTCTGACCCGGTATGATATCACCGGTCTCAACATCGACCACCTGTACATTCGTAAAGGCTTTGGGACCATCAAGCTGGGCGTTTGAATCAGTGCAGGCTGAAAATAAGATCAGTGAAAAGACGATAGAGAGTAAGAGTCTGGGCATAGGTCAGTAATTAGTTGAGTAAATAAATAGCACAAAGGAGCAATTACACGCAACTAGTATATGCTCCTTTTTAATTTTTATTATGGAGGACCTGCACGCCCTTCAGGGCATCCAATACAGCACCCTTAAATGACCCTTTGTCTTCATGGATGTCTTCCGGCTCAAGCACTTCCAGATTTCGGGCACCGCGATAGAAGAGATACATACTGATTGCCATAATAGTGTGAGCGATATCCAGGTTATTGAACCAGGTATGCAGACCGATACCGCTGGTATAGAAGAATGCAGCGAGTGATGCAAAGATGACCGTCAGGAAGAATACCCTGCTGCCGGCATTCCGGGTCCGCCAGTATACCAGGAAATGGATGGGCAGAACGACCATTCCGAGGCCATAGGCTGAATGGACCTGTATAAAAAAGAAGTTTACGGTACTGAAAGTAATGACTGCAAAGGTCAGCAGCTCCACCACATTAGCAATCTCCAGAAAGCGCCCGAATTTGTCATTAATGACCGGCTGGGCATGCATGATAGAAGCTCTTTCAACCGCCATAACGGCAAACATACTGATCAGCCAGCCGGGCAGCTTCCACTGGAGGCCCACCGCATATTGAAAAGCATGGCCCAGAATTCCACCCAGAAAGGTAGCCACTGCCATGATCAGAAAGTACCACCTCATATACTGATGTACTTTCCCCTTCTTGTCCAGTTTAACCAGCTTCACAAAAGCAAAAATACAAACCGAAGTGATCCACAGGTCTGTAAAAGTAACCATCGGCTCCATAATGGTTATTCCGAAAAGCTCAATTGAAGGCTGGCCCGACTGGGATTGCATACGCTGTTCTGGCTATGATTTTAGTCCAAAAATAGGACAGAGAATGGGGATTGCAAAACAGGGTTTTGATATGCGATAAACCGATGGACCGATCTGCGAAGTGATTTTTGAACGGATGAATGCAATTGATTATTCACATGACCTGTAAGGAATCTTTTGTCAATGGCTCTGAGGCTGATTCACCGGGCAAACTTGTATCGTTCAGAACCACAAGCCCTGGTAGCCATCGACGAATGTGATCAGCTAATTTCGATCCTTGTCAGGAGTATCCAGACTTCAAAAAAGAAACTCCGTAATTGAACTGATCCCTTGATCGAAAACCCCAATTCACTTCGCAGACCTGTCTATCGCAGATCAACCAAGTTTATCTACAAAATTCAGCTTTTCCCACGGGAATTCACCTCTTCCGAAGTGGCCGTATGCTGCAGTTTTACGGTAGATCGGTCGTTTGAGATCGAAACGCTCTATAATGCCTTTAGGAGTGCAGTCAAACTCTTTGGCGATCTTTTCGGCCAGTTCTGAATCCTTCATCTTTCCGGTACCATAGGTGCTTACATTAATCGATACCGGCTCAGGTACTCCGATCGCATAAGCCAGCTGTACCAGACATTCGTCAGCCAGTTCAGCAGCCACGACATTCTTGGCAATATGGCGTGCGGCATAAGCGGCACTTCTATCAACTTTAGAAGGGTCTTTTCCGGAAAAAGCTCCTCCACCGTGTGCACCTTTACCTCCGTATGTATCCACAATGATTTTTCTTCCGGTCAGACCGGTATCACCATGTGGTCCGCCGATCACAAACTTTCCGGTAGGATTAATATGATAGATCGTGTCATCATCCAGCAGGTCACCCGGTATCACTTTTGAGATAAGATGCTTTTTAACATCCTGGTGGATCTGGGTCTGCTCAATACCGTCATCATGCTGTGTGGAGAGAACGATAGTATGAATTCGGGCCGGCTTGTTATAAGAATCGTACTCAATGGTTATCTGCGACTTACTGTCGGGCCCCAGATAAGGCATAAGGTTGGTATTCTTTCGGATATTGGCCAGTTCTCTTAGCAGATTGTGTGAGAACTGAAGGGGCATCGGCATATACTGCTCGGTTTCCCGGGTTGCATAGCCAAACATCATTCCCTGGTCTCCTGCACCGTCGCGGTCAACCCCCATTGCTATGTCGGCACTTTGGGTGTGGATGGTGGAAAGCACACCGCAGGAATCAGCATCGAAGCGATAGCTTGCTTTGTTGTAACCGATCTCATGGATCACTTCCCGAACCAGCTCCTGAACGTCTACGAAGGCTTCAGAAGTAACTTCACCCGATACAATAGCCAGACCTGTGGTCACTAATGTTTCAACGGCGACTCTTGATTGCGGGTCATCAGTAAGTAATGCATCCAGGATGGCATCTGAGATCTGATCGGCTACTTTATCCGGGTGGCCTTCAGAAACAGACTCAGAAGTAAATAAATTTTTCATACGAATAGCTCTTGTAAGGTACTTTGGGTTAGGTTGCGACGTATTAATTTCGCGCTGAAGTTAGTAATATTATTGGAGAAAAATCTATGAATTAAATAAGTCTTTAGAAGCAGTATCAGGACTTATTCCCAGGTACTCGTAGGCTTTCCGGGTCACGATCCTTCCCTTCGGGGTTCGCTGCAGAAATCCTTCTTTGATCAGATAGGGTTCATAAACCTCTTCAATGGTCCCCTTGTCTTCCCCTACAGCCACGCCAAGTGTACCCAGCCCGACGGGGCCTCCCCGATAATTTTCTATTATGGCTCTTAATAATCGTATATCCATTTCATCCAGCCCGCTTTGATCCACATCCAAAGCATTCAGAGCCTTATCAGCGATGGCGTCATCAATACGGTCTTTACCTTCTACCTGAGCGAAATCACGTGTTCGTCTCAGAAGCTTGTTAACGATCCTGGGTGTGCCCCGGCTCCGTCGTGCGATCTCGTGAGCACCGGAGTCCGTGATCTCCATTCCCATAATTCCTGAAGTCCTCAATGCGATCCGTTGCAATAATTCCACATCGTAGTAATCCAGGCGCATATCTATACCAAATCGTGCACGGAGTGGTGCGGTAAGCAACCCCTTACGGGTCGTAGCGCCGACAAGGGTAAAATGATTGAGCTCGATCTGAATACTGCGGGCATTCGGACCGGAGTCGATCACGATATCCAGTTTGAAATCCTCCATAGCCGAATACAGATACTCTTCAATGACAGGGTTTAAGCGGTGGATCTCATCAATAAAAAGAATATCACCTTCTTCGAGGTTCGTCAACATCCCGGCAAGATCTCCCGGTTTTTCCAGAACGGGCCCGGTAGTCGGGCGTATCTGAACACCCATCTCATGCGCAATAATATGGGAGAGTGTCGTTTTACCCAGCCCGGGAGGACCTGAAAGTATGACGTGGTCCAGCGCATCACCGCGCTGCAAAGCCGCCCTGATAAATACACTCAGGTTGTTAATAACCTTCCTTTGTCCGATGAACTCTTCCAGTGAAGCCGGACGAACCGTTTGTTCAAATACGGTTTCTTTATCGGAGGGATTTAAAAGAGGGTTCTGCACGTTTTGCTATTGACTTATTGTTAACACTAAGTTTGGATTATTATACTTAGTTTTAAGGGATAATGCGTATTCAAATAAAGGAATAGCATGAAGAGATCGTCACTATCACCGGATGAATTTACTTTCAAAACTGTTTCGGAGCAAAAACTGAAGTCTGCAAAAGCAAAGACCAATAAGAAGAAGAATGAGATCCTCAAAAAGAAGGGGATGCATAAAGACCCCAGAACTACCGACCTGAGGATCTTTGGCAGCGACTATTTTATAAATTACGAACTGAGCTGGCTTCAATTTAACTTCAGAGTACTCGCAGAAGCAGATAATGACAGCAACAAGCTACTGGAGCGAGTGAAATTTGTAGCCATCGTTTGTTCTAACCTGGATGAGTTTTTCCAGAAGCGGGTTGGCGGGCTGAAAAGACAGCTTATGGCGGGAGTAAAAGATCTGAGTGTGGACGGAATGACCCCTTCCGATCAGCTCAAGGCAGTGCGGAATGACGTTCAGAATATGATCGAACAGTACCGCAGCATTTATTTTGATACCCTTAAGCCAAAACTGGCTGAAAAAGGGATAAAGATAAAAGAATATGCCGAATTGACGGATTATCAGAAGAAAGTCTGTGACCGATATTTTCAGAAGCAGATCTATCCAATTGTAACACCGCTTGCGGTAGACGAATCCCATCCCTTTCCATTTATATCGAATAAGAGTCTGTCATTTGCCATAGAGCTCAAGAACCCCCGAAGCAATGAGACCTTATTTGCGAGGCTGAAAGTGCCCTCTAACCGCCCGAGATTTGTACAGGTCCACCGAAGAGGCAGCAAGGTCATTCTTGTTCCTCTGGAAGAAATTCTTAGCACGAAGATGGACCAGTTCTTTCCGGGGATGGAGGTCATCTCAGCTCACACCTTTAGAGTTACAAGAAATGCTTCACTCGATCGCAATGAAGAAGAAGCAGAGGATCTGCTGGAAACCATAGAAGACGAGCTAAGAGAACGAAAGTTTGCAGAGATCGTAAGGCTGGAAGTGGATGCGAGTATGCCGCATCATGTTAAGAAGTACCTGATCAAAAACCTGAATCTCAGCTGGAATGATGTATATGAGATGAAGGGAACCATTGGTCTGGCCGATCTGATGGAAATTGCTACGATCAAGGGATTTTCCCGTCTTAAATCCAGGAACTGGAAGCCGGTACTGCACCCTTCCCTGCGCCATGAAGTAGATGAAGAGATGCCCAGCATTTTTCAGGTAATTAAAGAGGGTGATTTTATGGTCCATCACCCTTACCACAGTTTTGAGTTATCAACTCAGCGGTTTCTGGAAGAAGCAGCGAATGATCCGAATGTTCTGGCGATAAAACAGACCTTATATCGTACTTCAGCAGACTCTCCGCTCATGCATTCACTGATGAATGCTGCTGAAGAAGGAAAACAGATCGCGGTTCTGGTAGAGATTAAGGCCCGTTTTGACGAGGAAAGAAACATAAACTGGGCTCAAAAACTGGAAAATTATGGGGTCCACGTAGCCTATGGCATTCCCGGACTAAAGATCCACACGAAGATGACCATGGTGGTCCGGGAGGAGAGTGATGGGCTAAGAACTTATTGCCACCTGGGTACCGGTAACTACCACCCGGATACGGCTCAGCTATATGAAGATTTCGGTTATTTTACCTGTGACCCTCAGATCACTTCCGATGTGACCGACCTTTTTAACCTGCTAACCGGATATGCACCGGATCAGGAATTTGAGAAACTTCTTGTAGCTCCCAAATATCTGCGGAAGCGAATGGCCGAATATATAAGTTTCGAGACCCAAGAGGCCCGAGAAGGAAGAACCGGCAGGATCATAGCTAAGATGAATAGCCTTGAGGACCCGCTCATGATCCAGAAACTGTACGAGGCCTCCCAGGCCGGAGTGGAGATCGACCTAATTGTACGCGGTGTCTGTCGTCTGATACCCGGGAAAGAAGGCCTAAGTGAAAATATCCGGGTTCATTCTGTAATAGGCCGGTTTTTGGAACATTCCCGAATCTTCTATTTCAGGCACGGTGGAGAGCATATGTATGCGATCGGCTCAGCAGACCTGATGCATCGTAACCTGGATGCGAGAGTGGAAACCGTGACGCCGATCGAACCGGAAGAGCTTAAGGAGTATCTGCAATATATTTTCAACCTGATACTCAGAGATAATATTCAGCGGTGGACCTTAAATGCTGACGGAACCTGGAGCAGGGTTGAGCGAAAGAAAGGAGAAGATAAGATCAGCACCCATAAGGTATTGATGAGTCACATTAAGAACTCATTACCTCCAATTCCGCAGCAATCCAGAAAATAAGGGCTAAGGGAAGCTGATGTATTCAGAAAAGAGTACTCAGCTGATGCAGAAGTGTGACTATCAGGAAAGGAAACCATTTCTTTTTATTATTATAAAGCTGATCAGGCTCCTGTACCTTATCACCCTGCTCATTATTGAAGAGATGATGCAGAGCAGCCTCTGTTTCCATTCGTTGCATTAACTCGGGATCTTTCATTAGTTCGACCCAGAGTTTCCTGATTTCTTCTTCTGACAGCTTGTCTCTTAAATAGAGATCAATATGCTGTATGGTAGTTTCTTTTTTCATAGTAAGGGGAGACCCGATATTAATGATAAAAGTCATGAACACTCTATAGAGCCATGAAAATGGTACTCCTTACAAAATTTATTCATTTTTTTGTAAACACAGCTGAAGCTCTTTGATGATACGGTGTTTCTTGGTCCAGACATTGTTAACGCTCATCTTAAATTTATCAGCAACAACAGCTGCTTCATGATTAGGATGGTCGAACCAGTATTGTATAAATTCACGGTTGCCAGGATCCAGTTTTTTGACGCAGGCATTAAGCTGTGCTATTTTCTCTTTTTCGAGGAGCCTGAAGAGCTGATCAGCACTTTGGGAGGGGGTAACCGGAAATTCTTCAAAAGTGTATTCACGGTTTCGTCCAACTGTTTTAAGGTACTCATGTTTTGCCGTGGTCAGTAAATAAGAGATAACAGCTTCCGGCTTCGTTAAATGATCACCTCTTATTTTTTCTATAGCGATCAATAATGTATTTTGAGCGCAGTCCTCCGCATCTTGTTTGGATGCATTTACGTGTACAAGCAAAAATTTGATCAGTGTGGGACGCAGTTTGTTTAGGAGAGACTCGGTTTTCCCCTTTTCATTATTCTTTATGGCTGAAACTAGTTCCCCGTAGTCCATCTGCGATTTTAGATCAGTATTTCAAACGGACTTAAGATAATGAAAACCAACTAAATAAATATATATTTCTGAAAATGAATAGTTAAGTATATGTACAGAGTTCAACTAAAAAATTTTGAAGGCCCCCTTGACCTGTTGCTCTTTTTCATTAAAAGAGACGAACTTGACATATATGATATTCCCATATCCTATATCACCGAGCAATTCCTGGAGTATATTCATCTGCTTGAAGAACTGGACCTGGATGTTGCCAGTGAATTCATCCTGATGGCCAGCATGCTGATGTCGATCAAAGCAAAAATGATGCTTCCGCGTGAGGACTCAGACACCGAAGAATTGGATGAGACCGATCCGCGCTACGAGCTGGTTCAGCGCCTGCTGGAATATAAGCGCTACAAAGAAATGGCCGATAAAATGGCTGATATTGACGAAGAAACCCAAAAGCGCTACAGCCGCGGTTATTTCGATGCGGATGAAGTAGATCAGCAGGCAACCGGAGAAGCGCTTAAAGACGTAACCATGTTTGACCTGATCGCAGCTTTTAAGAAAGTGCTTCAGGATATCGAAAGGAAGAATATCGTTCATCATGTGGAGAAGGTGGTCTACAGTATTGAAGACCAGGCGGAGTTTGTTTTGAATACCCTTCAGGAAAAAGGAAAGCAGTCGTTCAGGAATATGATGAAAATGCTTAGTAACCGCGTTGAGATCGTGGTGACTTTTCTTGCTGTCCTTGAGATGATCAAAGAACAACAGATAAACCTGTTCATCGAAGAAGATCCAACCAATTTTTATATCGACCTAAAGCCGGTCGACGAGATCATAAAGGCTTAACTACCAAATTAATAAACTAATATCTGATTCTATGAATAAACTATTATCAGGATTGCTGATACTTTCATTTGCCACAGCTTGTGGCGTTTTTAACAAAAGTAACGCACCTGTTCCGAGTATCTATGAGTTTTCATCATCAATTACACAGGACCTGCTCTATGCCGACCTTGCAGTACTGGCAGATGATTCTCTTTCCGGCCGTGAAACCGGTACCGAGGGACTACAAAAAGCAGCAAGATATCTGTCAGAACGATATGAAGCCCTGGGCCTTGAAGCTGTTGGAGATAACGGAACCTATTATCAGAAATTCGACCTGGTTCAGCCGGTAACAAACGGATATATCTATACCCTGACCAATGACGGAGAAACCATTGACCAGTCTGTGATGAATGCTGACAAATCCGGAAACTTCTATACGGTATTCGGAGGCACAGACGACGTGGAAGGTGAAATTGTATTTGCCGGTTACGGAGCGTTTGATGAAGCGAATGGTATTAACCAGTTCCCTGAAGACGTCACGGGAAAATGGATCATGCTGATCGCTGAAGACGGAGTCACAAACATGGGTCGTATGCAGCAGCTCGTCAGAGGAGGAGCCGTTGGGGCCCTTATTATCACAGAGCCAACCAACCCAATGGCATACGAGAGTGATGCGGATGCAATGAAATCCAGAATGGGCAATACAGGCCGACTGTCTTTAAAGTATATGCAGTCCGATAACGGATCGGTTTCACCGGCATACAATTATGTGCATCCGGAAATGGCAACAAAGATCCTGGGAATGAGTGACCTTAATGAAATGCAGTCTATGGTTGAGCAGATCAGACAAGACCCGGCATCATTTAATGCAATGAGTACCGGATATATGTTGGCACATAGTGCAGACATTGATGAGCAGACTATTACCACACAGAACGTAGTAGCTTTTATTGAAGGCTCAGACCCTGAACTGAAAGACGAAGTAGTGGTATTGAGTTCTCACTATGATCACGTTGGAATTGGCCGGCCCGACTCGACCGGAGATAATATTTATAATGGTGCGGATGATGACGGCAGCGGTACCGTAGCAACCCTGCATACAGCACAAGCAATGATGGCAGCAAAGAAAGCCGGAGCAGGTCCAAGCAGGTCTATTCTGTTCCTCCACGTGTCCGGTGAGGAGAAGGGACTGCTGGGTTCCCGTTACTACTCAGATCACCCGATCTATGCTATCGACAATACGGTGGCTAATGTGAATATCGACATGATCGGTCGCATCGATCCTAAGTATGAGGGTGACGATCCTTATATCTATATCATTGGCGGGGAGATCATTTCTTCCGGTCTGGATAGTCTTTCCAGGGCAGCCAACGAAATGGGCCCCAATCTTACTTTAAGTAAGAAGTATAATGACCTTAATGATCCGAATCGTTTCTACAGAAGAAGTGATCACTGGAATTTCGGCAGGCTGGGAGTTCCCTTCGTGTTCTTCTTTAACGGTACTCATGAAGACTATCACCGGCCATCGGACGAGCTGGATAAGATCGCCTGGGAACAATATACTCAGAGAACCCAGCTGGTTTATAATCTGACTGCACTTATTTCTGAATCTGATGAACGTCCTGTTGTTGATAATCAGGAGTTTATTGAGGCAACCCAGGTACAGCCGCGTAACTGACCCTGATACTAACTTCAAAGAAAAAAGGCGACCTGATCTGATCAGGCCGCCTTTTTTAATACCATTATTCTGAGACTATTCTCCGAAAAGCGCATTCACGAATGAGCGGCGCTCGAAGATCTGCAGGTCTTCTATCTGCTCACCTAATCCAATATATTTGACCGGAACATTTAGCTCATGGGAGATACCAATCACAATCCCCCCTTTTGCAGTACCATCCAGCTTGGTCAGTGCAAGACCGGAGATATCCACTGTTTCTGTGAAAGCTTTGGCCTGTTGCATGGCATTTTGTCCGGTAGACGCATCCAATACAAGTATAACTTCATGCGGGGCTCCGTCCACTACTTTGCCCATAACCCTTTTAATTTTAGCCAGCTCATCCATGAGGGCTTTTTTATTATGCAGGCGACCGGCAGTATCGATCAGAGCTACATCGCAGTTGCGGGCTTTGGCTGCAGCCACAGTGTCGTACGCTACTGAAGCGGGATCAGCATCCTGCCCCTGTTGAATGATCGGAACACCGGCGCGTTCACTCCAGATCTTCAGCTGGTCAACAGCAGCGGCACGAAAAGTATCAGCAGCGCCAAGTATAACCGATTTCCCCGCTTGCTTATATAAATGAGCCAGTTTACCGATGGTGGTGGTTTTTCCGACCCCATTAACACCAACCACCAGCACGATGTGAGGTTTCACCGGAAAGTTTGCATCAAATTCAGCCGGCTTATCGGGGGCATTATCCTGAAGCAGGTTTACGATCTCATCACGCAGCAGATGCTGAAGCTCATCCTGGGTAACAAATTTATCTTTGGCAACCCGTGATTCAATCCGTTTTATGATCTCAAGGGTGGTCTTTACTCCGACATCAGAGGTGATCAGGATCTCTTCAAGTTCGTCAAGGGTGGCGTCATCCACCTGATCCTTTCCTACAAAGGCCTTGCCGATTTTGTTCAGCAGCCCTTCCCGGCTTTTCTTGACACCTTCCTCAAGCGTCTCTTTTTGCTTTAAGCCTAATTTTTCGAGTAAACCCATATAAATCCTTAATTAAATTCTGCGCCCTTCATGATCATGCGGTAGCGGTTAAAATAGTCGAACAGGGAAAATAACATAATTACCACAGAACAGCTCAGCAGGAACATGTGTACACTGGAAGCGTCCTGGAAGAAAAATACCGAAAGCCAATACAGGGCCATAACGTTCACAGAGACCTTCCCGGACATGATTGACATAGCTACTTTATGATACTTGCGGCGTATATAGAAAGAACCGGCCATAATCAGGCCATCCCTTACGATAGAGAAAATCAGAAACCAGAGCGGGATCCACCCCAGCCACACGGTATATATGAACAAAGCCGTTGCACTCAGTTTGTCTGAGATCGGATCCATCATCTTGCCGAATTCAGAGATAGAATTGGTTTTACGGGCGACCAGTCCGTCCAGGTAATCGGACAGAACACCATAGATGATCAGGGCCCAGATCACCGGGGTGACCTGTTGACCGTTGGTATAATGCAGATAAATGACAGGGAATGCGATAAGTACACGAGACACAGAGATGACGTTCGACCAGGTCATTACTTTCCCTGATACCTGCACTTTTTTTCCGTCAATGTTAGTGTGAGTACTCAAACCTTTATTTTATTTGCGATATTCCCCGTTCAAATTTAATGCCATATATGCCGAAAACCAATATGATTAAGTCCAAGTTGCTGGTCGAAGAAACTAAAGAAACCACCCAGATATATGAAGGGGATCTTCTGCATGTTAAAAAAGACAGCGCCACACTACCTGATGGCTCGGTATCAACCAGAGAGTGGATAAAACACCCCGGTGCTTGTGCGATCGTACCGGTTTATGAGAACGGCGAGATCATGCTGATTCAGCAATTCAGATATCCGGCACAGCAGATCTTTCTGGAAGTTCCGGCCGGTAAGATCGATCCCGGCGAAAAAGAACTCAATACCGCACAGAGAGAACTACGGGAAGAAACCGGATTAGAAGCCGATCATTATCAATATATCGGCCATTTTTATCCGTGTATAGGATATTCGGATGAAGTGATCCACATTTACACTGCCTGGGGGTTGAGTCATAATGCATCCTCTGAAGACCATGATGAATTTGTGGAGAATGAAACCCTTTCATTCCGGCAGGCAATGGATCTGGTAGATCAGGGTTATATCAACGATGGAAAGACCGTGGTCAGTCTTTCTCGCACCTGGTCCTGGTGGCAGGAACACGGACCCTTTAAGATATAAGCCCTTCCCGGGCTGCCAGCTCAAAAAGAGATTCATGCAGATTCTTTTTATCCAGTTCACCACGGCGGACCAGCTCATCCATTTCATCACCATTGAGCATCAGAATGCAGCCCATATTCTCCAGGGTATGATCGAAGTTTCTAGGGTCAGCCAGACGAAGCTTGTCTAAATCAATACCGTCGGGACTTACTTTCCTGTTAATAAGTAAATAAAACATATCATCCGGATCATCTCCGAATGAAAACTCTTCCAGTCCTGTATCTTTGAGCTTAAGCATGTTTATCTAAGAAATCGCGTGCTTTTATAATTTCAATTATTTCATCGGAGCTGCGGTCAACAACTTTAACCTGGAACAGGCTGATGATAGCCTGACTGTTCAGTGATTCAATGACTTCAGGAATGGTTTCGCATTCTTCTGTTTCACTGACGAGATCATTTACACCCTGAACAATATAACGGTAATCCTTATCTGATTTAACAGGAGCACTATCATTATTTTGAGGCTCCTCAAAATACTCTTTGATCGCTTCTTCAGTAACGTACCAGCTAACCCCAAGTTTTCGTCCCCGGATGCGCCCTTCGCGGAGGTAGGCCCGGAGGGTCATTTTTGAAATTCCCAGCAGTTCATGCAGATCATCCACGGAATAAAGGGTCAGGTCTCCAATTTTCTTTGGCATTAGTTAACTATTTGAATTGACTATATATTTATTTTAAAGAACAAAAGATAATAAATACCAAACATTACTTATACATTAATTATAGGATATAAATTAGATTTGGTCAGCATACACTCTCTGCCGTATATTGGGAACAGTTACTCAAAAATCACCGGGGCTAACCAACACAGCTCTTCCTTAAAATCCTCGGAAATAACATCCCAAATTACCCTGCTATAAGAATATTCATGCCAGGAACAGAGATGTTGAACACAGCGACTGATTAGTCACCGAATATATGCTGGTTATTACACGGTTTACTGTTACTGATCTTTAAAGGCATCTGTGATCTTCCGGTTCATCAGCCTGCGGTAATTCTCAAATTCATAGGGACTCACAGTAAACTCGGACCGGAAATCGCCATCAGTACACTCTACTTTTAGCTTATTACTTTTATCAGTTTTACTGACCGTAACTTCTATGCTGCCTAACTTGTAACTTTCTACTACTTCCATAACTGCTGTTTGTTGAACAATTAAAGGTATGGAAATTTAAAAAGCTTTTATATCGTTGCATTCACGCTGTAATAAGAATTTTGTATTTTAAGTAGATACCAAATAATCATTATGAAAAAGAAATACATCATTGCAGGAGCGATATCACTTTTTATCGCTTATTTTTTGTATTCGTCTCTTCAGACCGTACAGCCGGAAATAAACCTGAATTCACCGGACTGGGTTTCTTTGAATGAAGCCTCAGATTTAGCCCGGCAGACGGAAAAGCTGATCCTGGTGGATGTGTATGAAGTAGGTTGTAAGTATTGCCGTGCTATGGACCGGGAGGTCTATCCGGATTCAACAGTAAGGGCAGTAATGGACCCTTCTTTTGTACCGGTTAAATTGGATGGGAACTCGGAGGAACTGGTCAGCTTTAATGGAGTGGAGTCGACGGCTTCTGAATTTGCCAAAAGCAAAGGAGCTTACGTTTTTCCTACCACGCTGGTACTGGATGCCGATGGTAATGTAATTAATAGCAGAACAGGATTCATGTCAGCGGATGAGCTGCGTGATTTCCTATATCGAGTTAACTCTTAACAGATACAATATGATTTTGAATAAGATCTTTAATATGAACCGTTTGAGTATAATACTTGGACTGGTCCTGTTTCCTTCTATTCTGGCTTGTCAGGATAACAGTGCTGAAGAAGTAGTGACCGAGCCCATGGAATCTTCGCAGATCACAGCTGAGAAAGTGGTAGGTGGAATTGAAATTGGCTGGGGTATGGCATGGCTTCCAAATGGTGATATGCTTGTAACCGAAAAAAGCGGTTCACTTCTGGTTATCCGAGACGGACAGCTGTTGGATCAGACCATCGGTGGTCTGCCGCAGGACCTCAAAGTGCAGGGCCAGGGCGGTTTTCTGGACATAGAACTGCATCCTGATTATGAAAATAATGGCTGGGTTTACTTATCCTATGCATCATCATCAGGTCAGGGCGACGGTGCAAACACCGCAATTATGAGAGCCCGCATTCAGGATAATATGCTGGTAGATAAGGAAGTACTATATAAAGGCGAGCCAAATACTACCCGAGGACAGCACTTCGGTTCACGCTTACAGTTCGATAACGACGGGTTCCTGTTCTTCTCAATTGGTGATCGTGGAAACCGTGATGTGAATCCACAGGATATCACCCGCGATGCAGGAAAGATCTACCGTATTAATGATGACGGTTCTATTCCATCCGATAACCCATTTGTCGGAGAGGCTGGTGCCAAAGAGGCGATTTATTCTTATGGACACCGTAACCCACAGGGTATGGCCCTGAATCCTGAAAGCGGTCAAATTTGGGAGCATGAGCATGGACCTCGCGGAGGAGATGAGGTAAATATCATTCGTCCCGGCAATAACTACGGCTGGCCGGTGATCAGTTACGGAATTAACTATAACGGTACCGTATTTACCGAAGACACTGCAAAAGTTGGCATGGAACAACCGGTTGTGTACTGGGATCCTTCTATCGCACCTTCCGGAATGGAATTCATCACCTCGGATAAGTATCCGGGCATGAAAGGAGACCTGCTGGTCGGCTCACTTAAATTTGCCTACATCGAATATTGCGATGTTGAAGGGGATGAAATTGTAGAACAGAAAAGGTTAGTAGAAGGTATCGGTCGCGTTCGCGAGATCGAACAGGGACCGGATGGATATATTTACGTATCCGTTGAGGGAGATGGTATTTACCGCCTCATTGCTTCAGGTTCCTGATCATACAAAACGTATTGAGACAAAGCCCCGGACAAACACCGGGGCTTTTTTTATTGCTGAAAGCTCAAAGTTTGGTCCGCCAGTGCCATTAAACCTGAGGACTCACAACTCATAACTCAGGCTTAAAAAAATAGATAGTGTTTTCCTGTAAGGACTGCCTGTTAATCGACTCTCATAGATATGAAAAGCCGAAAGGATTACCGCTTTCCCTTTAGTCGCTATCCTGCCTTGCGGTTAGCCTTTCTGTTTTGCGTGGGCATCATTTTAGAAAGACACCTTTTCACCGGGATTCAGCTGTTGGTCTTTTCTATGGTTCTCCTTTTGATCTACAGCGTTTCAGAGGTTTTGAACCGCAAATCAGAACATATTCAGCTCAACCGGTTCACCATCTTTTCTTACCTGATACTGGTCATAGTGGCTGGTTATGCCCGGTCATCTGTACGGCAGAACTATGTACAGTTAACACCGGCATATCTGAAAGCCCTGGAATGGGAGAATGTGGAACTTAGCGGGAAGGTACAAGCAGTCAGAAAAAGCGCCTCCGGTAAATACCGTATAACGCTATTAGCTGATACCCTTATTACAGACGGAATTAAATTCACAGAGGATACCCGGGTAGTATTTTCATTAGATGTTGAAACACCTCTTCCGTTGCCCGGACAGAAGACCCGCGTATATGGTTCTGTTCTGCCGCAGAGGGAAAAGAGAAATCCTCATGATTTCGATCAGATCGCGTACCTGTACTCACAGAACATATCATTTCAGATGACTGCTGACTCAATAAATGTAATTCAAATGCAGGGTACTAACCGGGGCTGGATTTACTGGAGAAGACATGCATTGTCAGTAATTGATACGAATTTTGATAGCAACACTTCATCGATCGCCAAGGCTATGATACTGGGCTATAAAGATGACCTTGCCCGGGAAGACCGGACAGCTTTTGCCAGGGTGGGACTTTCGCACATCATGGCTGTATCGGGACTGCATGTAGGCTTCATCATTGCCCCTTTCTGGCTGGTCATCCCGTGGTTTTGGTCCAGCTTTAATGGAAAGACGGTCGGGTTAATAATACTTATAACAATACTGTTCTTATATGCAGGGATTACAGGATTTTCGGCCTCAGTATTAAGAGCCTCGATCATGGCGGGCCTGCTGACGTATGCCCGGCTTTTCCATAAAAACTCGAATTCCATAAACCTTATGGGCGCCGCGGCTTTGGTTATCCTGATGATAGATCCGGAACAATTATTTAATGTAGGCTTCCAGCTTTCTTTTTCCGCTGTGATGGTCATTCTTACCGTCCTTCCGGTCATACAGCAAAGATTGCCTTACGAATTGCAGACCCGGTGGTATGCCAAGCCGTTCATGGTAATGATCGTATCGCTGGTGGTTCAGTTTGGTCTATATCCGCTTCAGGCATACTATTTTGGAGAGGTATCGCTCATATCACCCCTGGCAAATGCTCTTTTTGTTCCTTTGCTGGGCCTGTTCGTGCCCCTTGCAATTCTTGCCGTCATCGTAGGCGGGTTTTTTCCGGATGCCGGGGTTCTGCTCAATTATCCTGTTCTGTTCTTTCTTAAAGGAATGCACAGCTTTGTAGACCTGAGTTCTGACTGGGAATGGGTCTGGTTTAGCAGTTCCGGCGCAAGTGTGCTCTTATTCTTTTTATGGATCAGTATGATATTATTTGTCTCATCGATCGAAATAGCCGGACTCCGATGGAAATGGCTGATCATCTGCCTGTTGCTGATAAACCTCGATGCCGTATCCGGGATCCGCCAGAAACTCATGAAACCGGAAATGAAAGTGTTATTCTTTGATGTTGGTCAGGGCGATGCAGCGCTGCTCACTACTCCGGGAGGAAAGCAGGTGCTTATAGACAGCGGGGTTTGGTCACCCGGATACAACTCAGGCAGATCGGTGATCCTTCCTCATCTGAAAGCAGAAGGAATTGAGAAACTTGATGCTGTTATTTTAAGTCACCCGCATGCTGATCATATCGGCGGAGTAAGCGACTTGATCCGTGAAATACCCGTTAAGCGAATCATAAACTCAGGTTTCATATATGATTCTGAACTCTACCGAAATTACCTATCTCTGGCCGGAAAAAATGAAATACCGGTTAGTCAGGTTGTGGAGGGTGACACGATCTCTGTGGATCCTTCAGTTTTGATTGGGGTCCTGGGCCCAACACCGGAGGTACTTGCCGATGATCCGAACCAGCATTCCGTGGTTTTGAAGATCATTTACGGCAAAACCTCATTTCTTTTCACAGGAGACGCCGGAGAAATGCAGGAAGAACACCTGACAACGAAATACGACACCTTGCTGCACTCAGAAGTATTAAAAGTAGGCCATCACGGAAGCCGGACCAGCTCTTCTTCTGCTTTTCTGAAGAAGGTGATGCCGAACTACTCCGTGATCTCACTTGGGGCAGACAATAAATTCAGGCATCCGCACAACGAGGCTCTTCTCAATTTATATCAGGTATCTGATACGGTATGGAACACAGCGAGGGACCGCGCAGTAGAATTAATTTCTGATGGGAAGGAGATCAAAAGGCGAATTTGGTATTGAATGCTTTTTGAGCACAAAAACCGTATTTTTAGTGCTTTGTAAAGATCAGATTAATGAATAACGGGATATTTTAATGTCGGAAAAGGAACGCCCAAGCTTCGAGGAGGCTTTAAAAGAACTGGAATCCATAGTGTCCAGACTCGAAAGTGAGGACATCACACTGGAAGATTCCGTGAAATTGTATGAGGAAGGGATAAAGCTTTCCAAGATCTGTACAGAAGTACTGGAGAAAGCGGAAACCCGCATCAAACAAGTTAATGAAGAGCATATAGAATAGGTGGTCCGATATGGAGCCCAACAAAATTAAACCCGGCGAGTTACTTGCCAATATTGATTCACCGGCTGATCTTAAGAAACTTGATCCGGAACAGCTGCGTGATGTATGCGATGAGCTGAGGAATTACATCATTGATGTGGTATCGGTACATGGGGGGCACTTTGGGGCATCCCTTGGTGTAGTTGAACTTACCACTGCACTTCATTATGTATACGATACTCCCAAAGACCTATTGGTCTGGGATGTGGGTCACCAGGCCTATGGTCATAAGATACTGACCGGCCGGCGCGATAATTTCCATACCAACCGTAAGTACGGCGGACTTTCCGGCTTTCCGAAAAGATCCGAAAGTGAATATGATACTTTCGGAGTAGGGCACTCTTCCACTTCTATTTCTGCAGCACTCGGTATGGCCGTAGCCCGCGACCTGAACCAGTCAGACAAAAAAGTAGTAGCCGTGATCGGTGACGGTGCCATGACTGCAGGACTGGCTTTTGAAGCGATGAACAATGCCGGCGCCATGAACAGCGATGTACTGGTCATCCTGAATGATAACTGTATGTCCATCGACCCGAATGTAGGCGCACTTAAAGAATATCTGACCGACATTACTACTACCAAGACCTTCAATAAGATGAGGGACGACATCTACGATATGCTGGGCCATTTCAAAGGGGCCGGTGAAAAGATGCGAAAGGTTGCTTCAAAACTGGAAAAAGCAGTTACGGCAGCAGTCACTCCTGGTTCATTATTCCGGGCACTGGGTTTTAAATATTACGGTCCGACCGATGGACATGATGTGGACGGACTCAGAAAAATGCTGGAAGACCTCAAAGAGGTGAAGGGCCCTAAACTCCTTCATGTGGTTACGGTTAAAGGAAAAGGATTTGCTCCTGCCGAAAGAGAGCAGACCAAATGGCATGCCTCAAGTTCACCCTTCGATAAAATTACCGGGAAAACTATCGCTACCGGTACCAAGCCGGCACAGGCACCAAAATACCAGGATGTATTTGGTGAAGCACTGGTTCAGTTAGCTGAGAAGAACGAAGATATTGTAAGCATGACTCCGGCAATGCCGAGTGGTTCCAGTTTATGGCCCATGATGAATGCATTCCCGGAAAGAGCTTTTGATGTGGGAATTGCAGAACAGCATGCGGTTACTTTTGCAGCCGGACTTGCTGCGGAAGGTAAAAAAGCATTTTGTGCGATCTACTCCTCCTTCCTGCAGCGTGGATTTGATCAGCTGGTTCACGATGTGGCCATTCAGAATCTGCCGGTGGTATTTTGTATCGACCGCGCGGGATTAGTAGGCGCTGACGGACCTACCCATCACGGACTTTATGATATCGGTTTCATGAGAAATATCCCGAATATGGTGATCTCATCTCCAATGAATGAGAAGGAACTGCGGGACATGATGTACACTGCATCCGAATATGATGATCATGCATGGGCTATCCGCTATCCGAGAGGGAGAGCGACCGGCATGCCGGTTCCTGAAGGATTTGAAAAAATGGAGATCGGTAAAGGCGAATGCCTGAGAGAAGGTGAAAGTGTGGCTATTCTGAGTTTCGGCCCTATCGCTGATTACGTGATCGAAGCAGCCGATACCCTGGTTGATGATGACATATATGTGGGACATTATAACATGCGCTTCGTAAAGCCTCTGGATGAGGAACTGATCGATGAGATCTGCATGAAGTACGACCACATCATTACGATCGAAGACGGTGCAAAGATAGGCGGATTCGGTTCGGCCGTAGCAGAATATATTGCCGAAAAAGAGGATCGTCCTACCCTTAAGATCATGGGCGTTCCCGACCGGCTGGTAGAACACGGTACTCAGCGACAGCTTCATGATGAAGTTGGTATGGGGCCTGATGCCATTATTGAAGCTGTGCGATCAAAGGTCTCAGTCACCGGATAGATATTTCTGTGAAGTACGCTCTTTCTGACTTTGATTACGAACTGCCTGAAGAACTGATCGCCCAGTCGCCGGCGCATCCACGCGACCACGCACGATTACTGGTTTATGACCGTAAGTCCGGTTCGATCACCGATGATTATTTCTATAATCTTCCCAATTATCTTCCCGCTGATACAACTATGGTGGTCAATAATAGCAAGGTGGAAAAATGCCGCCTGCTTTTTGATGAGGGAAAGACAGAGCTGTTTGTGACCTCCGTTAGTAACAATGATACTATTGAGGCGATGGTCCGCCCGGGAAAGAAATTTAAAGAAGGTCAGAAAAGAGCGTTGGCTGAAGGTGTTACGGCAGAGGTACTGAGTATTGCCGAAGACGGTCTGAGACGCATTCGTTTGTCCTGTGACCTGGATGATCCGAAGCTGGAGCCTTTTAAACGTACTCCCTTTCCTCCTTATATCGAACAGGATGAGTCTCTGGCAGAAGAATATCAGACGGTATATGCCAAAGATCTAGGGTCCAAAGCGGCGCCAACGGCCGGACTTCATTTCACAGATGAATTGCTGCAAAAACTTAGAGAAGGCGGAGTAAAGCGGTCGGAAGTCACTCTTCATGTGGGACTCGGCACCTTTGCCCCGGTCAAGACCGAAGATATCAGTGAACACGAGATGCATAGTGAATGGTATCAGATCGATCATAAGACTGCAGGGGAACTTGGGAAAGCCGGACATATTACAGCAGTAGGGACAACCAGCGTGCGAGTACTGGAGTCAGCTGTAAAAGAGGGTAGAAAATTTAATGCCGAGACCGGCGACACCGATATCTTTATCACCCCGGGATTCGAATTTCAGTCCGTAGATGCTTTGATCACTAATTTTCACCTTCCCAAGAGTACCCTGCTTATGCTGGTCTCCGCTTTTATGGGATATGAAGAGATGTTCAGGCTTTATGAGCATGCCGTAAAGGAAAAATATCGTTTTTACTCTTTCGGGGATGGGATGCTATTGCTTTAAAGCAGACACTTTACCAAAGCGGGGACTTTGGTAAAGTGCAGTATCTCTTTCTTACAGATCGATACTTTAACCTAATGCAAAATTCCTTATCTTTGATGCCTTATTGAATTATACATGCACCCGTAGCTCAACTGGATAGAGCGTCTGACTTCGGATCAGAAGGTTGAGGGTTCGAATCCTTCCGGGTGTACAACTTACCAAGCCTATCTTACTAAATAATAGTGGGATAGGCTTTTTTTGTATCATAATTGCACCTTTTTTGTGCGATTTACCTCCAGTTCCTACCCATTTGAATGGGTTAATCTCTCTTATTGCTCATTTTGCAATAGGTGATAAGCTAAAGATTACCCTACTAAAAGTTGCTTCATTTGCCCGTTTCTCTCTCAGAAAAAAAAGAAACGTAACTAATATGGTCGAAAAAAAAGTTACTTAATTAATTTTGGATAAAATCGATGTCTATTAACTAATAAAGGCGTATGGCTCATTAATATTAAATTTTTTTAATGTAATGATGTTACGACAATCACCGCATAAGTTTTCATGAAAAGAAAAAAACCATCAAAACATGGAAGATTTTTTAAAAGATATCATGAAAACAATCCTAGATAATCACTTGCGAGAAGTAAAGCTGATAATAAAGGAAGTACCAGAGCCAGACATCCCCTGGATAAGTAATGACAAGCTTGCAGAAAAGCTTGGAGTGTCAAAAAGGCAACTTAGATATTACAGAGAAAAAGGACAGCTAGCGTATACAAGGGAAGGTAAAAAGATATGGTACTCAGTAAGTGACATCAACGAATTTATGGAGAGAAACCATGGCAATAATTAAAGCAGTCCTGAGCAAGCACCCAAAGAAAGATGGTAGGCAGTTAATTTCAATTCGAATTTCACATAAGGGTAAAAACCGGTATGTGAACACAGGTTATTCAGTTCATCCAAAGTACTTCAAAAAGCAAAAGGTTTCAGAGTCACATCCAAACTGGATGGAGATAAATAACTACCTCGATAACGAGTTGATGAAGTATAGAAAAAGGAATTATGAGCTGATACATGCTAGAGTGGATTATAACGTAGATGACATTTGCAACCTGTCAACAAGTAATGGGGAGGCATACTTTTTAGCGTATGCGAATGCATTTATAAGTGAAAAGCAGAATCAATATAGCCCCAACTCCATCAAAAACTACCTATCAATCGTAAATAAGTTTGATGAATACCTGAATAAGGACATTCAGTTCTTTCAATTAAATGAAAAGCTTCTCCATGATTATGTGGGATATCTTAAAAGAATTGGCAATAACAATTACACCATAAAAGGAAACCTGAAAGTACTTAAGCGAATATGGCATGAAGCTTATCAACGAGGGAATCATAACAATCACAGGTCACCATTCAATTCTATCAAAATCAAAATACATCAAAAGAAGAAGCCACGATTAACAGCAGACGAACTCAAACTGATGAAGAACATAGAGCTAAAGAAACACACATGGGAAGAGTTATCTAGAGATATGTTCTTGGCCTCTTATTATCTAGGAGGTATGCGGTTCTCGGACTTATGTGTACTAACAAAAGAGATGATTTTGGGAAATCATCTAGTGTACCACATGAGAAAAACAGAAAAAGAAATGCGAATTCCTGTTGATGATGTAGTAGACATAATTGAAAAGTATGATGGCAGAAGGGAAAGATTGATATTTCCATTACTAGATGACAAGGATATCCAGTTGCCTGATGAACTACTTATCAAAAAGATTGCATCAAAGAATACTTTGACCAACAAAGGGTTAAAGAAAGTTGCCAGATTGATGGGCTCATCGAAGAATATTACATGCCATGTTGCTCGTCATTCATTCGCAGAAACTTGTAACCAAAAGGATGCAAAATTAATACTCATCAAAGAAATGCTTGGCCATAGCAAGGTGAAGGTAACTGAGCAATATTTAGGTTCAATTGATAGAGAGATACTTGATGCTGAATTCAGGCGGGTTTTCAAAGATTAAAAAATCTTAATCCGGAAAACTGCACTCTTCTCTTCCGGGTGTAATAGTTACAAGTATAATTTTAGTGAATAAAAGTGCTGGGCCACTCACGTAAAAAGGGTTCCCGAACCAAAAGGGCGGTGTTACTATAACTGTATCCCTTAATCAAAACAGAGAAAGTAAACATGAAGAACAATGAAATAAGAAAAGAATACTCGACATGATTGAATACGATGGTGTGAGACTTCTTCACAACAATAAGACCTGAAGAACCAACAAACCTATCAACCACTGAAAGACATTTGAGTAAATGATTTCAATCATGTAGGGAAATAGAAAGAATATTCTATTCTGCAGAAAAAGATTCTATTGACCACTCTTGTCACTTACACATGATAGTAAAATTGAGAGGCAAATACGGAGCCATACATAGTGCATTATATGACCGATATCTTGATAAGCTTAGATGGAATTACATCACATTCAATGAACCAATTACAGATAACAAAGCTGTTACTGCTTATGTGTCAAAATATATGGGACATCCCGTCGCATATGAGTTCTTAAATACTAAAAAGGATTTAACGGAAGAGCGACTGAAAGATGTTGAGCAATCACTTTGAAATAGTCAACGAGCCAACTTTCTACCATTGATTCTTTGATTTGAACACAACCCAAACATCTCTAAAGATGATGCATTCGAAGATGTGAATGTTCGAGACCTATATGAATCATTACTTCGAATTGACTTGCAATCACTATGAAATATCCAGGTTTGACTAAATATTGAAGTTATTCGCCATAAACTGAATACAGAGTATTACCCAATACCAGTAGAATACTGAAACGAGTTTTCAAATCACCCTGGTGGAATCAAAACAATCATAAATACTCTCAATAGATATCCAGATATAATAAACAGGATTATGCCTGGTGAGATTTATGCTTCCGATGTAAGAAAGGGACTCACTAATCCATTCAAGTTAGCCTCGAGTATCTCAAAGGTTTCCGTGAAACAGTGCAAACAAACTGAGAAGAAGTAAGATATGTCACAGAATAGCTTTGGTGATGTTCCTATCGAAGTAAATACCCACATACTCAGTGAAGAGGAAGAGATTATTCACGGTGTACTTTGTATACATGAGTATTGGTGCTGGGAAGGTATTTACGGGCAAAGCATCATCTACAAAGAAGAAGGCATAGACATTCAAACTAGAGATAATATTGAATCATATGTCAAGCAAGCATATTGAATACCTAGACTCGGCGATATTATAGTCAATACAAATGGAGGAAGCGTATACCTGATTTTTAACTTTGATGTTCTAGCATAATAAAATCAATTAAAGTCCAAGATGGTCTTCGATTCTACTCAATCTTTCTTCAATAGTGTCTCGTTTGATTTTTGGGGATGGTGTATAGAATTCATATTTGTTATGGTTCATCTCATCATATGAAACTGAGTCTGAATGGTTTTCATCTATATCCCTCTTCAAAAAGTAATCACCAAAAGAATTATTTAAACTCGAAAGAGTTAAAAACTCGATAAGTTTTAAGCTTCCCAATAGTTCTTCTTCATCCATTTTAGCCAGTTTACATAACCTATAGTAGTCAATATCAGAAATCTTCGACAATTCCTTCACTGTAGCAAACATGTCATTGTCTATAAAAAACTGATTTATAAGTTGAACCATTGCCTCAGGATATTAAAAGTGTTGGTATTAGTCATAGCTATAGAAAAACTTATTTATGTCGGTTATTATAATTACTTGTTAATTTCTAAATCCTCATCTCTAAAAAGTACTCTCATTAACTTAATAGCATCAGATAAAGTAATTCTTTTACTTAGTTGTGCTCCAGTTAGATTGATAACTCTTGATATCTTGCTCTGGTGTACACCAGATAATTCTGATAACTCAGTTTGGGTTAAATTGCATTTATCAGTCAGAATTTTAACCCAATTGAATGTTTCAAGCACTTCTAATGCTTCCAATAAGTTTTTATCTGCAGCATCAAAATCTTTGGTGGTTGAATATTTTGACGTATCTCCAGAGCCAAATTTTTTATCAATTATTGATTCGATTAACATCACTAGTTCATCGTAGCTCAAATCCATAAACAATATTTAGTGAGATAAGGATTAAATCATAGGGCTAGTACAGCTTTCGTACCCATATTTAGAGGCTTAATTAAGTAAACATTAGTGAATCAGTATATTTATTTCAATTTGAAAGTAGATATGGATTATGTACAAAAGGAAAACAAAAATATTTGTACTTACTTTGGATAAGCACCATGTCTCTTTAATCTGCTTATAGATAATCCTGCACTGAAGGCTTATTCCAAGTAACTAGACCTCTTTATTTTCAATAAACAGTCACTTTATTAGTGTCATCTGTCGGGTAATCGTCACCTCTTTTGACCGAAGTTGATAGAAGTAAACTCCACTCGTTAATGCTGATGCATTAAATGAAATAGTGTAACTACCTGGTGTAACAAACTTATCAATTAAAGTCGCAACCCTCTGGCCAAGCATGTTGAAGATGACGACCTTGACCGGCCCAGTTTCCGAAATAGTATAGTTTATTTGAGTAGTTGGATTGAACGGATTGGGGTAGTTCTGAGACAAAGTATAATCTGACGGTACATCTTCTTGTTCTTCATTATCCACTGAGACGCCATCCTCAATCTTAATGAGTAAAGTGTCTGAAAACATTGATACTCTCCCATCACGAGACAGTACATTAATTGAATAATAATATGAACTGTCTGCAGAAACATCGCTATCAACATATGATGTCATAACAGAGCTTCCAATTTCATTGAGAGTATTTGCTTCCTTGCCTCTGAATATCTTAAAACTATCTACAATAGCACTGTACTCATTGAACTGCCAGGATAAGCTAGAAGTAACTCCATCGCTAGTGACGGAAATACTATCAGGTGAAGGCAACGTTAGGGGCTCAGCAAGAGCGGTTTCAAACGCTCCAATATCAGGATTGGAACCCATGGGGTTAGGCCTTGGATTGTACATTAAGTCATAGCTAAGTGAAGATGTATCGGCATTTCCTATTGCGTACGAGTAATCTGAGAGCATGCCATATCCATCTTGGAAAAGAGGGTCTGTATCAACGTTAGTTGAATCATAAACTAGAATACCATTGTTGTAGGTTTCAATTGAAGCCTTGCCACCTTCAATAATACTGTGACTTATATAAACATCACCAGGTCTATTATTATCAGAAAAAACAACCTGTTCATCATTCTGGGCGAATATACTATTAGAAATGTAAGAATTTGATGTACCCAATCTACGAAACCCATTCTGACTACCAGTAATCGTGAGGTGATTCATATAAATATCAGTATTACTAGAGTAAATAGCCTCTCTATTATTGTTGAAAAATGAATTGGAGATGTAAGCATCACTTGAAGAAATAAAATAAATACCACTGCCCCGACTAGCGGAATTCTGCGTAAAGGTGGAATTTATGATTTGGATTGGTTTAGTATCACTTACTGATGCAAAGTAAATACCTCCACCATCATTTACTGCTTCGTTATTAGATACAATCAGGTTCTTTAAGCTAACATATGAACTAGTATTCCCAAGGACCGTGCCATTACCCCCCACTTGAATTCCTCCTGCATAAGGTGAGTAACCATTTGTGATTGTCAGACCATTAATTTCAGCATCCAATTCTCCACTATTGACCTTGACCACGGTTCCACTTTGAGTACCATCAATTATTGTTGACTCAATCAATCGATAATCCTTTCTCATCATATATTCAGAGCCGAGTACAATATTCTTACCCATGAGGGTTATGTTTTCTTCGTAAGTGCCAGTTTGTACAATGATGCTATCACCATTTATTGAGTTATCAATGGCACTTTGAATAAGGCTGTAAGGGTTTCTTTGTGACCCTATTGGAGTTTGACTTATTACCTTGGAAACATACCAGTTCCCTTTTGTTGATATTGATGATTCCTCACTATTATTACTCAATGTACTCAAACCAAATAAAGATTTAACCCTATAGTGATAGGTAGTATCTCTTCCAATTGAGGAGTCTATTAGATAGGGTTGTTCAACAGAAAATGTATCTGAAGGTGAATCTGAATTTGAGATAGTGTCACGATAAACGATATAACCGGTCAGTCCATTAAAACTTACAGAGTCCCACTCTAGTAAAGTATTTCCGGGAGAAGAGTCCACAATTACACCGGTTGGAGCAGGAAGTGTCACCTCAAATATTGAAGCACTTCCAGTCGGTATATCTAACTCATTTCTAGTTTGCTGAGCTCCCCCAGAGATTATATTACCCTTACTGGATATAGCTACAGACTCTCCAAATAAGTCTCCCGCGAAACCATTTCCTGTATCATCGGCAAACTGCTCCCAATTGCTTCCATTCCAAATACTCATTCTTATGAAACCAGCATTAGAACCAGAAAAAACGGTATTTTTAGTAGCGTAGATTACTTTAGCACCATCACCAGTAATGGATATATTTCGTCCAAATAGTGATTCAACCTCGATGGCATTACCTAGTTGAAACCAACTATTCCCTACACGTTCATAAACTTTAATATTACCACTGTTATCACCATATTGATTTGAAGCTCCTGGAAGAGCAACCGCTACTGTATCACCCGTACTATTTATTGCAAGAAATTGTCCCGCCCCGTCACCAGGAGAATCTCCTTGAATTTCATTGCCAACCTGAGCCCACCCATTTCCATCCCATTGATATATCCGTGCATGCCCAGCATTGTCACCTGCACTATCATTAAAGCGTGCTCCAACTGCAATTGAATTTCCATCTTCGGATATTTCAATAGTACTTAATTCATCACCCTGGTTGAGACCTAATATTTCTTGTCCAATTTGTACCCACTCTGTACCATTATACTCGTATACTTTAGCTTGACCAGCTGTAGTACCATTTGAATTATTGTTTTTAGGAGAGCCAACCCCAATACGATTTCCGTTATCACTTATTGATACATAGCTCCCAAAAAAATCACCTGGTGCTTCTCCGTAAATACTTTGACCGAGTTGTATCCACTGCGACCCATTGTACTCGAATACCCTTACTTGACCTGAAGCATCTCCATTCCCATCATTATATAAGGCGCCTATAACAACCCTACTGGCGTCTCCTGATATGCGGACTATCCCTGCGTAATCCTCTGCGAACTCCCCATTAATATCCTGGCCTTTTTGAACCCAACTACTACCATCCCATTCAAATACTCTAACATGCCCAGCATTATCTCCATTTTCGTTGTCGTTGTAGAGAGCTCCTATAGCAACTGTGTAGCCGTCAGCAGATAAATCTTGGAACTCACCGGAACTATCACCTTGGTTTTCACCAAATATTATCGACCCTAATTGTGATTGTGCTTGCGCTGAGACTGGAATGCAAAGACACAATATAAAACAAGTGATGTATGCGCGCGGTTTTAATATAATCATGGATATATGCTTTTATGTATATGATTAATAAAAACATGATGTGAAGTAATATCAATAAGAAATTGTAGGTGAATTCGTTGACTATCTAGTACTGCTCGTGAAAATTTCATATTCCCACTGTGATTTAGCTGTACTAATTAAAATCATGAATAAAACTGACACATTATTGGAACATTCTAAGCCGCTTACAATAGTGCCTGAAGAGTATTTGTAGTATATTTATTCTGTGAAATAATTTACTACATCAATTGCCCTCCTATGATAGTAAAATACAATCGTGTAAGTACACTCAACCAGTCTGGTGAAAGATTTAAGGCAGACAGCGAGTCATACGACAAAGTGATTCTGGATAAAGTAAGTGGTACAGTGCCGTTTAAGGAAAGAGAAGGCGGTAAAGAAGTCGTATCGCTTGTTGAAAAGAATATACTCCAGGAGCTGGTCCTGGAAGAATTGTCACGATGTGGTAGAAATACAGGGGATGTAATTCAGACATTGGAGTGGCTGGAAGATAACAAGGTTAATGTCCGGGTAAGGAATATTGGACTAGAATCAAGACCAGGTGGTAAGAAGAACCCAATCTGGAAAATGATTACATCAGTTATGAGTTCTCTTTATGAAATGGAACTCGAGAACATCAAGGAAAGGACTCACTATGGCAGAATAATGTATGTAAAGAATGGTGGTAAGCTAGGGAGACCTTCAGGTACATCTGAATCAGCTAGAGAATTTCTGGATAAACCAACATCCAAGAGGATAAAGAACTATTTGGAAGACGGATTATCAATCAGAGATACCGCTAAAGTTGTTGGATGTTCTACTTCTACTGTACAGAAGGTTAAACAAGTGGTATCAGACTTGAACTCGAAATAAAGCTGAACTTGGTTATACAACTGAAACTCATACCTTAAATTTACCTGAATTGGATACAACAATATTTGAAGATGTCCCTGTAGAAAACGACACTAGTTTAATTACGGTAGAATATCATGATATTCATGGAGTGCCCTGTCGTCTCGAATATTGGGTTTGGGATGATATATGTGGACAGAGCCTGATATATAGGATTCAGGATACAGACGATGACCTTAGAGATAAGATTGATACCTATATTAACAACTCATTAAAAATATCAGCAGATGGTGAAGTAACCAAGAAGGAGAATGGTGGTTATGTTTTCCGGAGCTTTAATTTTATAGTGTTGTAGTCACTTATTATGTACTTCTGAATCTTTGCACAAGTATGCAAACTTGATTTCCAAACATAATAACACAACCAACTTCTCTTATTTTTTTATTGAGAGCACGATTAAATGTTCTTCAACTTTAATAGCTCATCTTCATGTTCTACAAGTTTTTTTTCTACTTCCATGACTGTTTCATGAAGATTACTGACAATTCTATTCAGCTTTGTGGACAGTTCACCTTCAGATAACTCGTTAACAGATTCAAAGTCGAACTTTTGCTTCTTCATATAGTTCACCAACCACTGTTTACCTGATGGTTTCTTGAATCCCTTAACCCCTTGTAAGATTTCACTCAACCTTTCCCTGTCATAATCGTCTGTACCAGGTGCAATAACAGTTTTAAATATAATTTGGTCTTTATTTTGCTCTAATCGCATTTGAAACTGAAAAACTTCACCATGGTCTTTACTCCAACCGGTAGTTTTCTCATTATTGTAGATAAGTTCCTGAATCTTGGGTGTTGTAAATCGTACAGATGTTTTACTGCAGTGACCGAGAATGAACCCTTCTTTATCTCTTATTATCTCTCTGAGCGAGTTATTTACTTCATCTAAATAATCTGGGCGATGTTCGAAAATGAAGTCCAGAAGCTCTTTGTGGGTTCTATATATCCTGTTTGATAGTTCTATTGTCTTGTCGTTTCCCATAAGTTCTCTTCTTAAAATGGTGAGATAGTCTTCAATGTAATTTATAACGGATTGGTTTACTGAACCTGAGTGAATGTCCAATATTCTCTTCAAATGACTTTCAATAGATTCATATGATATTGGGATGTAAGTGTTTTCTTCGGAAGAATTGTCCCCATATGGAGTCAAGTACACAAATACTTTTCTATAAGATGGAAACTCACTCTCAACAATTTTCTTATATCTTGATAATTGGTCGGAATGCTCCTTTGAGTAAACCTTATTTTCAATACACACAACGATATCACTAAAAAGTATTAAAAGGTCAATATTCCGCCATTCACGTCGTATCTCGATATCAGAGTAATCAAGCTCACTTACTTCAATCTGGTCAACATCTTCATTCATGTCGGAAGAAAATATATCCCGTAGTATTCTTTTTAAGAATATATCATCAAGACCATGGTTGCCTTTCGGGTTAAGAATCCAACCAAGAAAGTTTGAGTGTCGTATTTCGTTGTGGGATATGCTTAGTACCTCAAATATATTTGGCACTTTAAGACTCAGTTCAAGCTCATCTACGGTTATGTCATTAATGAATTCAGTATACTTTTGCTTTAATCCCTGTACTTGCATTCTTGAATATGATAAAAGGTGATTTATAATCCATACAGAATAAATACAGTAAAATGTTGGAATACAAATAGTGAGACTGTAAAGGAAGTGATTTTGTTAAGGTTGGATTACAATTATTTATTTGAATTATCTTAAAAGAACAATTAATTAGATTCATTGGATAAAGAGGCTAAAATATTGTTTAGGTATACTTAATTAGTTGGGTTACACTCGCTTGACTGGTAAATGAATTAAGATATCGGAATAAATAAGGATGAAGTATTTTGTCAGTTAAGTAAGGTGAAAATGGAGGATGTATGGCGAATCAAGCAAGGATTGTAATAATACTTTGTTTTCTGATATCTACAGATATAGTCACCGCCCAAGATATTCCACTTAATGCGCAGAAAAAGTCATATGGGAACGGTTGGGAATGTAATGACGGGTACTATAAAGAAAAGTTTGATAGTGAAGGATGTAAAAAAGTACCAGTACCAGAAAATGGAAGACTTTATTTAGG